>JANOEZ010000549.1:0-20279 GCA_031413335.1 Nitrospirota bacterium | reverse complement strand
TCGTGCCCGCCGCGTGGGGCCGAAGCGGAGGAACACTCGCGAAAATCGCATCGGTCCTCGGCATTCTGTCCCTCGTTGCCGGCGCATTGAGCGAGAGCAGACTCGGCACACGCGCTCGCGCGATTTCCATCTGGGGTCTCGTTCTCACCAGCCAGCACCGCGCGATAGGCCTTGTTCACGGACACGGAATATTGGTGCTTGTCCAGCAAGAGCTTCCCTTGGTAGAGCTCCTGCTCCGCTTCGAGAATCCGGTCGCCCATCATCTCCAGCGCGCCGCCGGCGCATTCGCCCGGGCCGAGGTCTTCTGTGATGAACGGCTCATCGCCTTCCCAGTCGTAATAGAAGGTCGGATCCTCCTCGAAGGTCGGCGCGATCGTGTAGGGAATCAACTCCTCCTTCAGCGTCGCCTTGCCGGCCCGGTCGATAAACGTCGGCAGGCTTTCGCCGGTCTTGTGGTCGCGGCGGTAGACGGCAACCAGATGCGAGATCGCCTCCGGCACTCTCCGCGCCGGCAGCTTGACCGTCATCTGGCCGATCTTCGCCGTGCCGTTCACGCGCCCGCCGAGATGCAGCTCGTAATAGGGGGCCACGCGTTCGCCCATGCGCTTGCCCACGCCGTGCAATCCAATCGTCGCGATATGATGTTGCGCGCAGGAATTATGGCAGCCGCTGATTTTGACGCTCACGTCTTTCAGGTCTTCCGGCACGCGGCCCGGAGGAAACACCTCCGCCATCGCACGCGCCACGCCTTTCGACGACGTGATGCCCAATCCGCACGTATCAGTGCCCGGGCAGGCGATGATGTCCTCCACCAGTTCGGCTCCGGGATCGGCCAGCGCGATCGGCACCAGGTCGTCGTAGAAGGCCGCCAGCTTGTTCTCCGGCACCCAACGGATGATCAGGTTTTGATTGATCGTGGTCCTGAGATTCCCGTTGGAATAACGCTCCGCCAAATCGGCCACGGCGAACATCTGCTGCGAGGTCAGATCGCCCATCGAGAGCTTGATCACGACCGCCGCGTAGCCCGCCTGTTTCTGGGCAATGACATTGGTCCGTTTCCACATCTGAAACGGCGTCTCGTGCCCGATGGAGCCCTGTCCGTTCCCCGAGCCGTTGCCGCCGTTCGACTTGACCGATGCCGGCATGATGAGCGGAGGCGCGTCGTCCTGATGCGTCAGTAGCTTCATGGGCGCATGATCGGGGCGCGCGTAGCCCATCGCCGTGTAGGCCTCGTCCCACCGTCGCTTGAATTCGTCGAAGCCCAGCTTCTCGATGACGAACTTCATCCGCGCCTTGTGGCGATTCTTGCGGTTGCCGAGCGTGTCGAACACCTTGATCACCGCTTCGATCGTCGGAAGCAATTCGTTCATCGGCACGAACTCGCGCAGCACCTGCGCGATGCGCGGGGCCGAGCCCAGGCCGCCGCCGACCACCATGCGGAAGCCGATCGTCCCATCATCGCGCTTCGCGGCCAGCAGGCCGATGTCGTGGATCGGCGTCAGCGCGCAATCGTGGCGGCAGCCGGAGAAGGCGATCTTGAACTTCCTCGGCAGGCTCTGGTTCAGCGTATTCCGCAGCAGGTGCAAGGCGACCGTCTTGGCATAGGGCGTCACGTCGAAGACTTCGCCCTGGCAGATGCCGGCCAGGTGGCACGCGGTGACGTTCCGGACCGTATTGGCGCAGGCCTCGCGGGTGGTCAGGTCCACTTCCGCCAGTCCGCGCATGATGGTGCCGACGTCTTTCAGCGGCACGAAATGCAGCTGGACGTCCTGGCGCGTGGTGACATGTCCAACGCCGGTGGCGTGGGTGTCGGCCACTTCGGCAATCCGGCGCAACTGGTTGGCGGTGAGTCCGCCGAAGGGGATCTTGATCCGGATCATGTTCACGCCAGGCTGGCGCTGGCCGTAAATCCCGTGCTGCAGGCGGAACGGTTTGAAAATGTCCACGGACACGTCGCCCGCGAGCATTTTTCGCGCTTCCTCCTCGAAGCCTTCGATTTCCTCTTGGATGTGCAGAGGAATCGGCGATGTCTTGATTGCAATGGACTGGGCGGCGTTCGGGGGCGTCATGGTCGTCCTCTTAAATGTGGTACATCAAGGTCCGTTTGTGGTCGAGTTGCTGCTGTCGTTCAGCCAATTCCTTCAACGTCACGGTGCCCATTACACTGAGCTCAGCCTGGTGCACCCGCTCCCAGACATCTGCCAGCAGTGCGTCGGGTTTCAACTGGCCGCGCAGCCGCTGTGCAGCCGACCTGCGGGACGTGCCGGGCGACAGCGGACCGTCCAGCGCTTCGACGATCTCGGCCAGCGAGACGTCCGCCGGCTTTTTCCCAAGTGTGTACCCGCCTTGCGCCCCGCGCACACTCTCAACGAGCCCCGCCTTCTTCATCCCATGCAGGATCTGTTCGAGAAACCGAAATGGAATTGCCTGCCGTTTCGCAATCGCTTTTGCCTGGACGGGGACCGCTCCGTTCTGGAGGACCAAGTCCAGGGCGGCCATTATGCCATATGTGGCTTTCAGCGATACTTTCATCTATTCCATACTATTCCGATAGGAAATGAATTAAGGTGAATTGTTATACAAGTTTCAGAGTCTTCCTGTCAAGACTTCTGCAGTTCTGGCCGAACAGATAGAAACAGGTGCCGAAGCATCTTTCCAAGGTTCGAGACAGCGGTCCATGTTGAGGCCATTTTTATTTTTCTGAAAGCGCGCAGAACAATATCCACCAGAACCATGCAAAGGGCAGCAGAACTGGAAAGGTGTTGCAGGACAGTGCAGGAAAATGGCTTCAGACGCCTTCAAAAAAATAATTTTCTTCTCCGGAAACACCCCCAAAATTGTGTTGTGTGAGAACCAGGCTCGACAGGTGGTAGGAAACGCGTGGCATTCAGGTTGCAGTTCGACTTTATCGCTTGAGACACGATTGACAACCAGGGAACCTTGGTAGATACTCCGCACCTTCTTTTTTGGAACAGCACACGCGCATGCGATCGGTTACCTTCAGCGTCCTCCTGCTCAGCAGCGACCACGACCTGCACGAGAAAATTCAACGCACGCTCAAGAACCTCACGCTCACCGTGGCCGGGGATGTCGCCGCCATTCCTCGCGCCGCGCTGAAGCAGGGGTTTGACGCCGTGCTGATCGAGGCTCGGCGTGGCGCCCTCCATGAGTTTGCCGAGATGTCGCGGCTGGTTGAGCCCTCACGCACCATGATCGTGATGGGATCGCGCGCGGTGCTGGACCGTTCGGCGGACATTCTTCAGACCATGACCAGCGGGCCCGGTCGTCTTCTGGGGCGTTCGCGGAAGGACATTGTACTGGAAGAGATCATCGAGTCCAAACTGGGGGAGTTTGTCAAAGGGATGCGCAACGGATCCGCGCGCAATCTTCACCCGATGCTGATCTCGGCGGTCGAGCGTCCGCTCATCACGCAGGTGTTGAAGGAAACCAACGGCAACCAGATTCAGGCCGCTCATCTGTTAGGTATGAACCGCAATACCCTGCGAAAAAAAATCACCGAGTTCAAGATTCCGGTGAAACGGCACCGGGCTGTCGCTGCCGGCGCGCCCTGACGACGTGCCCTCTGCGCTCTATCTGCATTCGAAAACTCTTCATTATTTCCGCGATCTTAGCGAGGTACGCGTCTTGACAACCCGGACAGGGCTGGATTAGCATGGCCACGGACGATAGGCGCGTAGCTCAGGGGGAGAGCGCTACCTTGACACGGTAGAGGTCGACGGTTCAAGACCGTCCGCGCCTACCATACACCGCAAGGCATCGACGGCCGATGCCTTTTCTTTTTTTTGGAAGAGCGAAGAGCAATGGGCGCACACGACATTCAGGTCACCCTTCCGGACGGAACCCTCAAGCCCGTGCCGGCCGGCAGTACAGTAGCCGACGCGCTGGGTGGCACGTTGTTGAAGAAGGACGTGCTGGCCGTCAAGGTCAATGGGGTGGCGAAGGATCTGTCCGCCGTGCTGACGGCCGACGCGTCGCTGGAACCGGTCACGTTCGATTCGCCGGACGGGAAGGATGTCTACCGCCATACCAGCACCCATATCATGGCCCAGGCCGTGAAGGAATTGTTCCCGTCGGCCCAGTTGACGATCGGCCCGGCGATCGAAGAAGGGTTCTACTACGACTTCGCCTTCGACCGCCCGTTTACCCCGGACGATTTGGAGAAGATCGAGGCCCGCGCCCTGGAGATCATCAAGCGCAACCTGCCGATCGCGCGTATGGAAATGCCGCGCGCCGAGGCGGTCCGGCTCAGCAAGGACCGTGGCGAAGCCTACAAGGCTGAGATCATTGAAACGATGATCCAGGCACCGGTGATCTCGCTCTACAAGCAAGGCGACTTTATCGACATCTGCGAAGGGCCGCATCTGCCGAGCACGGGCTACGTCGGGGCGTTCAAGCTGCTCTCGAGCGCGGGAGCCTATTGGCGCGGCGACGAACGCAACCCGATGCTGCAGCGCATCTACGGCACGTCGTTTCCGAGCAAGGAGGCCCTCAAGGCGCACCTGGACAAGCTGGAGGAGATCAAGCGCCGCGATCACCGCAAGCTGGGCAAGGAGCTGGATCTCTTCACGACCCAGGACGAGATTGGACCTGGCTTGGTGTTGTGGCATCCGAAGGGCTCGATGGTGCGGCTCCTGATCGAAAACTTCTGGCGCGAACAGCACATCAAGGCCGGCTATGAACTGGTCTATTCGCCGCACGTGGCGCGGCTCGATCTCTGGAAGACCAGCGGCCACGTGGACTACTACCGCGACAACATGTTCGCGACCATGAAAGTGGAAAACAGCGAGTACCAGCTCAAGCCGATGAACTGTCCGTTCCACATCATGATTTATAAATCGCACCTGCGCAGCTATCGCGACCTGCCCATTCGGTACGGCGAGCTCGGCACCGTGTACCGCTACGAGCGCACGGGGGTGCTGCACGGCCTCCTGCGCGTGCGCGGGTTCACGCAGGACGATGCGCATCTGTTCTGCCGGCCGGATCAGATCGAGTCCGAGGTGAGCCGCGTCCTGGACTTCACGTTCTTCATCCTCCGGACGTTCGGGTTCCTGGAGTTCGAGGTCTGCGTGTCAACGAAGCCGGAAAAGGCTGTGGGATCGGCTGAGAATTGGGCGCAGGCCACCAGCGCACTGGAAGCGGCGCTGAAGAGCCGTCGCGTCGCGTATGAGATCGATCCGGGCGAGGGCGTCTTCTACGGACCAAAAATCGACATCAAAATCAAGGATGTGCTGGGACGGTCCTGGCAGTGCTCGACCATCCAGGTGGATTTTAACAATCCGGAGCGGTTCGAGCTGGCCTATACCGGAGAAGACGGCAAATCGCACCAGCCGATCATGATCCACCGGGCGCTGATGGGCTCGATCGAGCGGTTTTTCGGGATTCTCGTCGAGCACTATGCAGGGGCCTTCCCCACGTGGCTGGCGCCGGTGCAGGCGATTGTCCTGTCCATTACCGATAAGCAGCAGCCCTATGCCGAAACGGTGGCGTCGCAGTTGCGGGCGGCCGGTTTCCGGGCCGACGCCGACTTGCGCAATGAGAAGATTGGGTTCAAAATCCGTGAAGCGGAGAAGGCCAAGATCCCGTTCATGCTGGTCGTCGGGGACCGTGAAATGCAGGGCGGCACCGTGTCGGTACGTGGACGAAGCAAGGTAGACTTGGGTAGTATGCCGGTGCTGGCTGTGGTGGAGTTGTTGCGGAAGGACACCGCCCAAGCGGTGTCGGCGTCATTAACCAGTTACCCAGAGGTGTCCTATCGTTAAATTGAGAGTGAATCGGGAAATCCGGATTCCACAGGTCCGTGTCATCGGGGCGGAGGGCGAGCAGTTGGGCGTGATACCGACGCCGGATGCCCTCAAGAAGGCTCAGGAGTCCGGTTACGATCTGGTGGAGGTGGCGCCGACCTCGCAGCCGCCGGTCTGCCGGATCATGGATTACGGCAAATATAAATTTGAGTTGCAGAAGAAAGACCATCAGAGCCGCCGGCACCAGAAATCCACGCAGGTCAAGGAAATCAAGCTGCGGCCGCGGACCGACAAGCACGATTTGGAGATCAAGGTCCGGCAGATCAAAGGCTTTCTGGCAGACGGCAACAAGACGAAGGTCACGCTGACCTTCCGGGGACGCGAGATGGCGAATCAGGAAATGGGACGCACGGTCATGAGTAACGTGATTGCGGAACTGACCCCGGTGGGGACCATCGAGTATGCGCCTCGCATGGAAGGCCGGAGCCTGATCATGGTGGTGGCTCCCAAATAGTTGACGCAGGCAAGAAAGGACGAAGGCAATGCCGAAAATAAAGTCTCACAGCGGAGTGAAGAAGCGGTTTCAGCGAACGGGCAGTGGAAAGATCGTGCGGCACAAGGCCGGTCGGCGGCATCTGTTGAACGGCAAAGCCAGCAACCGGAAGCGGAGGCTGTCGGGAAATGTGCTTGTCGATTCGACGATGACGATGCCGCTCAAGCGGCTCATGCCGTATAGCTAACAGTGAACAGCAAACAGCTGGTAGCAAGTAGTTCCGAGCTATTCGCTGCTGGCTGCCAGCTACCAGCGAAAAGGAGAAGACATGCCACGCGCAAAGGGCGGTTATAAAACCAGACGTCGACGGAAAAAGCGGCTTAAACTGGCGAAGGGCCAGTTTGGCGCCAAGAGCAAGCTGTTTCGGACCGCGACCGAGTCGGTGGACAAGGGCCAGGCCTATGCCTATACCGGCCGGCGGCTGCGCAAGCGGGATTTCCGCAGCCTCTGGGTGGCGCGGATCAATGCCGCGGTGCGGGCACACGGCTTGACGTACAGCCGGTTCATCAATGCGCTGAAGAAAGCCAACATTCTGCTGGATCGGAAGGTGCTTTCAGATATGGCGATCAAAGATCCGACGGGATTCGAAAAACTGGCCGCCATGGCCAAGCAGACCGCGACAGCGTAATACAGTAACAAGGACTGAGGACTGAGGTTCTTAAGAAAAGACTCAGACCTCAGTCCTCATTACTCAGTCCTTCGTTTTTTCCGACAGCGGGTCCACTTCCAGTTCGAAGATCACGCCCGGCATTCCAATCTGCCAGTGCTCCAACACTTCCGGGTGCAGCTCTCCGATCAGTCCAACCGCACGGCCGTGTGAAAGAATCCGTCCGGCCCGTCCCTCCAGAAACGACGGGTGCGCCACCGGCTCCAGCGTGTACGGATGGTCCAGATAGAACAGCAGCAGATCCAGGCAGGAATGAATCTCCGAGAAGTTCGCGCCCGCGTGGGCGATGAGCCCGCCCAACGCCATCACGGTGCGCGCGCCCTGCCCATCGGCCGGATCGGGCACGGCGATCTCGCCGACCTCGAAGATCCGGTGCGGATAGAACACGCGCGTGGAAGCCGATTCCACACGGAGCAGCGACGGCGCGATCCATTGCCGCAGGCAGGAGAAGCTCTGCGACATGGCGTTCTCGACTTCGACCAGCCGGCTCCAGGCGGTCGTGCCCAGGCGCATGCGGTCGCAGAGATCCTGCCGGGAAGTCAGAATGTTCGAAATGATTTCTTGAAAACCCAGCCCGATCATCAAGTCTCTGATCCGGTCCGACACCTGCTCCACCCGCGAGAGGCTGCCCACCGTAAATTGGGACGGCATGATCGGCGTGAACTGGCCGTAGCCCCGGCTGATGGCCACATCCTCGACCACGTCCACGGCGTGCATCAGATCGTTCCGGTACGGCGGCAGCTTGACGATGACCGTTTCGCGGGATGGTTTGACGCGATACCCGTAGGCCGTCAAGGCGCGGGCGATGGGCGTGGCGCCGAACGACTGCCCCAGTGCCGCTTCGATGGTTTTCACGGGGATCGACCGGGCTTGCGAAAAGTCCAACGGAGTGCGCACGGTCTTTCCCAACGCTGTGGCCGAGGGATAGACGACCTCAATCGGTTCGATGGCTGCCCCGCGGTCCGCGAGGTTGGCGGCCAGGATATTGAGCGTGAGGATCACCATGAACAGATCGGTCCCCGTCACTTCCACAAACAACTCGGCGTCGCCAATCCGGACTTCGCCGATCTCACGGCTGTTGATCACCGGCGGCAATGACAGGACCTGACCGTCCGCGTCCCGCAACAGCGGGACGCGATCGTGGCCGGCCACGATCGGCCCATACTCCACGCCCTTTGGGTGGACTGAAAGAATTTCACCCACCGACATCGGTTCGTCGAACCCCAGCGGGGTAAACCGGGCTTCATCCGGCTTCACGAGCGTATAGGTTACTGGGAAGACGATGCCGGGCAGCCGGTAGAGCCCGATTGAGACGGTGCGGCGTTTGCGTCCGAAGATGTCGGCCAGTTTCTCCTGCATCTGGATCAACTGGGTGAGCCCTTCGCCGGTGACGCGGTAGCCGACGGCAGTGCAGGCGGCGACATAGGGACGGATGGGTTCCAGGCCGGGCGAGACCAGCAGGCGCTTCGTCGGACGTTTCGATTTGAAAAAGGGATAGGCCGATGCCTTGCCGGCGAGCGAGGTCCGGATCTGGCGGGCAATTCCTTCGCAGGACCAGAGGTCCGGTCGATTGCTGTCTTGGAGTTCGATCCGTAATTCGCCGGTGGCGTCGTCGTGGTCCTTCAACTCGCCCTTCACCAACGGCAGCCAGGACTCGACCCGCTCGGCGGTGACTGTTCCATGGCCCTGGCCGAGGAGGTGTGAAAGGTCTTTCAGATTGATGGAGATCGTCGGCATTTTTTCAGTGCTGAGTCATGAGGACTGAGGACTCAGGACACGCAATCAATCTCACCATCTCAGTCCTCAGCACTCGGCCCTCAGTCCTAAAACTTTCCGCGCGTCGTGCGGATCATCTCCAAATCGCTGGTGAACAGATCGCGGATATCGTGAATGCCCAACGCGACCATGGCCATGCGGTCCAACCCAAGCCCCCAGGCAATCACCGGCACATCCACGCCGAGCGGTAGGGTGACCTCGGGACGGAACAGGCCGGCGCCGCCCAATTCCATCCAGCCCAGGCGCGGGTGTTTCACATGCAGCTCCACGGACGGTTCGGTGAAGGGAAAGTAGGCGGGCAGGAATTTGATTTCCTTCGCCTGCGCGACCTCGCGCGCGAACAATTCAAGCAGCCCAAGCAAGGTCCTGAAATTGATGTCCTGGCCCAGGACGATCCCTTCGACCTGGAAGAAATCCGTCGCGTGGGTGGCGTCCACCTGATCGTAGCGGAAACAGCGCGCAATGGAGAAGTACTTGCCTGGAATGTTCGATCCCGATGCCAGCGTGCGGGCCGAGACCGCGGTGCCCTGGCTTCTCAGGACCAGACGCCGCGCGCGTTCTTCGTTGAAGTCGTAGCCCCACCCGGTGGAGCCGGTGTCGCCGCCGTCACGATGCGCCGCCGCCACGCGTGAGAAAAACGGTTCGGCAATTTCCGATGCGTGCGTCGGTTCCTTGACGAAATAGACGTCGTGAATGTCCCGCGCCGGATGGAATTGAGGCATGTAGAGGGCATCCATGTTCCAAAATTCGGTCTCGATCAGCGATCCCCGCATTTCCTGAAACCCCATGCTGACCAGCTTGGTTTTCACGCGATCGAGGAATTCCCGGTAGGGATGGCGTTTTCCGGATGCGATGCGCGGTGCCCGCAGGCTGATCGTGTATTTCCGGAACCGCTTCGACCGCCAGCCTCCGTCCTTCAACAGTTCCGGAGACAGTTGCGACACCTCGTCGGTGACGCCCTGCTGGACGAGCGTGTCCGCGGCGCTCTGACCGTCCGGTGTCAGGGCATAGGCCCGTTCGACGTGGTCGTCGATGCGGAACGGCTCATTGGCATTTCCCCGTTTGACTGCAAAGTGCTGGATGACACGGCGCATCGGTTCCTGGAAGGCCTGCAGATCGCGCGGCGTCCCATGGAGTTGCTTCAGCGCCTCACGGAGCGCTTCGGTCGTGGGGCTCGCTGCCCCGGTGGATTCGACGTGCCCGCCTGCGACGATCCGGATTGCGCCTTCTTTTTTCAGGCACCCGACGGCCCCGCTGACCTCGGTCGCTTCGAGCCCCTCCTGGGATTGAATATCCTGGATCGTGAGCCGCTTGCCGGTCTGGCCGGCCGTGCGGACCGTCGACAGGATGCGCTCGATCGGCGCATATTTTTCGAAATACTGGGCGCCGAGCTTGGTCAGGGAGACGATGGGAGTCGTTTTTTCAGACGCCACGCTCACGAGTGACTTGGCCAGCAGCCACTCGACTGCCATGCTGAGCTGGGACGGCTCGAGTGCGGCCGATTGCTCAAGCTGCTGCTCCTTCAGCGGTCCGCGGCCTGGTGCCTCGCGAAGCGCGAGTAGAACTTTGATCTCGAGGGGATGCAGGCTGCCGATGAGCGAGGAGATGTCCACCGTTAATCCGGGTTAGCGTTTCGCGGCAGTCCGGCTGGTTTTGGTGGGCGACTGTCCGGCTTGCCGCATGGCGGTGATCGTCGCGCCGTAATCCCGGCTGGAGAAGATGGCGGAGCCGGACACGAGAATGTCCGCTCCGGCCGCGACGATCTGGGCGGCGTTCTCGACCTTGACGCCGCCGTCCACCTCCAGCAGCGCGCGGCTTCCCACGCGCTCGATCATCGCCCGCGCCTGGGAGATTTTCTGCAGCGACGAGGGAATGAAGGATTGGCCGCCGAAGCCCGGGTTGACGGACATGATCAGCAACAGATCAGCATCGGGCAGGATCGCCTCCACGGAGCCGAGCGGCGTCGCCGGATTCAAGGTCACGCCGGCTTTCACCCCGCGCTCTTTGATGGCCTGGACCGTGCGATGCAGGTGCGGGCAGGCTTCGACGTGCACCGTCAGATAATCGGCGCCTGCATCGGCGAATTCCTTGATATAGGCGTCGGCGTTCGTGATCATCAGATGGACGTCGAGTGGCAGTTTCGTTACCTTGCGAAGCGCTTCGACGATCGGTGGGCCGACCGTCAGGTTGGGGACGAAATGGCCGTCCATGACATCCACATGCAGCAGGTCGGCGCCGCCGGCTTCCACGCGCGCGACTTCGTCGGCCAGACGGGCAAAATCAGCCGACAGGATGGACGGAGCGATGCGAACAGTGGAGGTGGCCATCACAAAGCCTTTCGAAGCCGGGCGGCGAAGAACAGATCCATGGAGTCGTCGTTTCTCATGGTGGACAACTCGCCCCGGCCTGTCACGAGTGAGGAGCCCTGGCTTGGCAGCCACGGCGCGACGGATTCCCGACGGAACTCCTTGTGCGCGCTGCAGAATTGGTCGATCACCTGTTCGTTTTCTTCCGGCTCGCTCGTGCAGGTACTATAGACGAGGACCCCGCCGGGCCGCAAGCGATTGCCCGCCTGTTCCAGCAGCCGGCACTGGAGCGTCTGGTGCTGTTTCAGCGTGTCCACTTCCTTCCGCCATTTGCCTTCGGGATGACGTCGCAGGACACCGAGCCCACTGCAAGGGGCGTCCAGCAGGATGCGGTCGAAAAAGTGCTCGCGCAGAGTTGGCGGCAGCGACGATGCGGCATCGGCCCGGAGCGTGCGCACGATGCTGATGCCCAGCCGCGTGCAATTATCTTCGAGCAGGCGCAGGCGCGCGGCATGTTTGTCGACAGCGATAATCTCCCCCTGGTTCTGCATCAGCGCAGCCAGGTGTGTCGTCTTTCCGCCCGGCGCCGCGCAGGCATCCAGCACCGATTCGCCCGGTTGCGGATCGAGAATCGGCGCGACGAGTTGGGCCGCTTCGTCTTCGACATAGAACGTTCCGTCGCGAAACAATGGCAGGTCCGCAACGGATCCGAATTTTTCCAGGATGAGTCCGACGGGGCTGATCCTCGTCGGGGCGACCACGCAGCTCAATTCCGTGAGTTGGGATGCCAGTACATCGCGAGTGGTTCGCAGCGTGTTGACGCGGATCGTCAGGGGAGGAATGTCCGTCATGGCCCGGCAGAGGGCTTCCGCATCCTGGACGCCCAACCGCGCGATCCAGCGTTCGGCCAGCCAGGCAGGACAGGCATGCTGGATCGACAAGGCTCGCACGGGATCGGCCACTCGATCGGGCCATGGTGGAGCGGGTGTGCGGGTCAAAGCCCGCAGGACGGCGTTGACAAATCCAGGCCAGTGCGCCGATGTGCCGCCCGTTTTCATCAGCGCCACGGATTCGTTGACGGCAGCGGAGGGAGGAATCCTGTCCAGATGGAGTAATTGATAGGCGCCGAGTCGGAGCGCCATGCGGATGCGAGCCGGCAGCTTGGCCATGGATTTCGTCGCGACATGGTTGAGCCGCCAATCGAGTGCGCTCTGGTGGCGGAGCACGCCGTAGACCAATTCAAGCGCCAGGGCCCGGTCGCGGGTATCGAGCGTACTCCGGCTTACAGCGTGATCCAGGGCATCGTCAGCGAAGGTCTGGGCCCGTTCGACCGACATGAGGGCGTCCAGCGCAACCGCTCTCGCCCCAGACAACGGTTTCATGCGGCAGCAGTTGGCGGGGGAGGGCCAAGCCGCATGCCCGGGGCGAGCGTGTGTCCAGCCAGGTATTGGGCTGCCGACATTCGACGACTGTTGGCCGGCTGGAATTCTATGATGCGGAGCCCGCCCGAACCGGTCGCGACGATCAACCCCTCTTTCGTGGCGTCCATGATTGTCCCGGGTAGCACGGCGGCTGTTGATCGATCGAGGGCCTGAGCTTTCCAGATCACCCAGCGGTCTTCTCCGAGGTAGGTATAGGCACCGGGCCAGGGAGACAACCCGCGCACCCGGTTGGCCAGGTCGAGCGCCGGCATTGCCCAATCGAGCAGGCCATCCTCCTTCTTGAGCAGCGGCGCCATGGTCGCCTGGCTCGAGTCCTGCGGCTGGGCCTCGACAGTCCCTTTCTCCAACCGCTTGAGTGTTTCGATGAGAAGCCGCCCTCCGACCTCCGCAAGCTTCGACGATAGGGTATCGGCTGTATCGTCCGGCGTGATCGAGACTTTTTCATGAAGAAGGATCGCGCCTGTGTCCATGCCCTCGTCCATGAGCATGGTGGTGATGCCGGTCTCGCGCTCGCCCCTGATGATGGCCCACTGGATCGGCCCTGCGCCGCGGTATTTTGGCAGGAGCGAGGCATGCACATTGATGCAACCCTTTGGCGGAAGATCTAGGACGACTTTGGGGAGGATGCGTCCAAACGCCGTCACGGCGATCAAGTCCGGCTTCCATGAAGCCAGCGCGTCCAGAAATGCCGGGTCTTTCATCTTGAGGGGCTGGAGGGTCGGAATCTTGTGCTGCGCGGCAAGTTGTTTGATCGGCGAGGCCGTCAGTTCCTGCCCGCGGCCTTTGGGCCGGTCCGGTTGCGTGACGACGCCGACGACACGGTGGTCGGAATTCAGCAGCGTCTGAAGCGACGGGACGGAGAATTCCGGTGTGCCCATGAACACGATGCGCATGGGGCTGTGTTAGCACGCGATCAGGACGAAATCAACTTCCCAGGATGGCAACAGCTAGTAGCTAACAGCGAGTAGCTGGTAGCCAGAAAAGAGATTCCGAGCTATTTGCATCAGCTACTTACCATCCTCTGCCGGCTATTTGCTACCCGCTACTAGCTATTTTCTATTCGCTATCAGCTTTTGAGTTACCTTGACGGAACGGACAGCCGGTGTGCTAGTATCCGCCTGCGGGGTGGAGCAGTCTGGTAGCTCGTTGGGCTCATAACCCAAAGGTCGAAGGTTCAAATCCTTCCCCCGCAACCAACTAACCAACTAATTGATAATGTGCAAGGCCCCGGCAGGCACCTGTCGGGGCCTTCGTGTTTTTGGAAAACGTGATGTTTCTTGCCAGATAGTCTCTTGTCCGATACCTTCAACAAGATCAATCAGTTAGAGCCTGATACACTTACGGGGCCCAGAGTGGTGCCACTAGGGTTAAAACCGGATGGACAGAATCATCTTTCAGCTCTGCATGGTTGCTCTATTTGGAGTGACAGGGTGCGCCTACACCGTCCCCCTGACCCCCGTCGAAATGGATCACGTTTCCAACCGCCACGACACCAAGGTGCCTGGCCAGTTTTCCGTTCACATCGCAACCGAAGATTGCTGCAAGAAGGAAGTGCGCTCGGAACTGTTGATGTGCCAGGCGCCCACCTACCATATCAACGGTGACCAGGCCGTCAAAGCCTCCATCCAGGCGATGCTCCCCGCGGTCTTTGATGACGCGGTGGTCGGTCAGAGCGGCCGGCTCAACGACCTCACGATCTCCATCAGCCGGTTTGACGTGGCCGTCCGGTTCAATCCGGTGGGAGTGGTCCCGACGGTTCAGGCCACGGCGGATGTCGGCTTCACCATCGAAGCCAAGCGCAACGGGCAGACGTTTGTCACGGGCCATGCCTATGCGCAACAAGCGAACGTCGGACGGGTCGTGCTGTTCTGCGCCGAAGCCTCCTCGACAATTGCGGATGCCGTCAATACCGCCACGCGCGAGGCGCTGGGTAAACTGACCGAACTGATGGTGAATAGTCCCACCTTGCGGGATTTGGGCGGGCCGCCTCTCCAGAAACGGGCTCAAGCGAAGTAATGCAGTATCGCCGCTTGGGCAAAACAGGCTGGCAGGTCTCGGAGATCGGTTTCGGCGCCTGGGGCATCGGGCGCAGCTTCTGGGTCGGCGCGGAGGACAAGGAATCGCTCGCGGCCCTGCACGCCTCGATCGACGCAGGCGTGAATTTCATCGACACGGGGCTGGTCTACGGCGACGGCCACAGCGAAACGCTCGTCGGCCAGGTCGTGCGTGAGCGGAAAGAGCGGATATACGTCGCCACCAAGGTCCCGCCTCTCAACGAACATTGGCCGGCCTTGCCCAGCGACCGGGTGCCCGATTGTTTCCCGCCCGACCATATTCTGAAATCCACGGAACAGAGCTTGAAGAATCTCAAAATGGACTGCGTGGATCTCCAGCAATTGCACGTCTGGCGCGACGAATGGATGGAGGATCAGCGCTGGCTGGAAGCCCTGCACAAGTTGAAACAGCAGGGCAAGGTCCGGGCGATCGGTGTTTCGATCAATGATCACGAACCTGATACAGCGCTCAAACTCGTCGCCAGTGGCGTCATTGATACGGTCCAGGTCATTTACAGTATTTTTGACCAGTCGCCGAATGATGCGCTGCTGCCGGCCTGCATCACACACGATGTCGGCGTGCTCGCCCGCTGTCCCTTCGATGAAGGTGCGCTGACCGGCTCCATCACGGCTGACACGACCTTTCCGCCTGGCGACTGGCGGAACGATTATTTCAAGGGTGACCGCAAGGCCCAGGTGGCGGCACGCATTGAGCCGATTAAGAAATTACTCGGATCGGAATCGAAGACGTTGCCCGAACTGGCTCTCCGCTATTGCCTGGCACACGCAGCCGTCAGCACCGTCATTCCTGGCATGCGCACGAGTAAGCATGTGACGTCCAACTGCTCCGTTTCCGACGGCCGCAAGTTGAGCGAATCGTTAATCGGGCAATTGAAACAGCACGCCTGGAAGAAGAATTTCTACGACTAGCGGGTTCTACCGTCCGATCTCACCCAGCGGCTGCTCGGTTACAAACACCGCGCCGCGAGGATTTGATCCTAGCTCGTTGTGGGTCTCAAGCTGGTCGCGTAGTGGTGACGTCTGGCATTCGGGCGTGGTCACAAAGCCCCAGTGCTGGTTGTCGCGGCAGATATTGTTCAAGACCATCGCTTCCGCCTGATAGAACATCAGCATCCCGCTCAGCATGTTCTGAAAACACTGGTTCCGTACGAGATCCGGATGCGAGCCGGGATCGCGCACGGCAATGCCGAAATGGTGATTGCCGAACGAGTAATTCTGCGCAACGTAGGGCTTGGCCCCGCCGAAGACGAAAATGCCTGATTCGCGGTTAAAGCACACTTCATTGTCCATGAACGACGGCCGGCAGCTTGGCCCGTAGATCACGACCCCGGAGAGCAGTCCTTCCATCGCGCGACAGCCTGTGATGGTGCAGGTCGAATCCAGGATGTTCATGGCCGAGTGCTGGTCGCTGCCCACGTAGCGAAACGTGATGCCGCTGATACGTCCGCCCGTGACGCGCTGCAAGTAGAGCGGCCCGCCGCGCCGGCAAAAGATCTGCACATGATCGCGTCCCGCGCCGATCAACAGGACCGGGCGCTCGGCCACAAAAAACTTATCCTCATAGGTGCCGGGCCTGACGAAGATTTGATCATCTTCCCCAGCATCTTTGAGCGCGGCGCTGGGGCGGCTGTAGGCGTCGGGGTCGTTGGCGTCCACGATCAGAGTCCGCCCTCCGGACGGGTTCGGCGGCGGATCCAGCAGCGGAGGCTCAGCCGGTTCCTTATATATAAAAGGAGGGCGATCTGGTGTCATGGGTTAGCCTGCGTCGAGGCCCAGCGCGGCGGCCAGTGTGGGTGCGCTATAGGAGCCTTGATTTTTCAAGCGTACCAGCGCGATGCCGGCTTCCTTAAAGATGCCGTCTATCAGCTTGTTCCGGCCTTCCTTCTGGGCCGCCGGAACAGCCGGATCGTCCAGCTCGATGATTTTCTCGGTGGCCAGCGTACCTGGATGGACGAGCACAAAATCCACCCGCCGCAGCGCGATCGTATTGAAAAACGTGGCGCGAGCCTTGGGGTCCTTCGATTGGACGTCCACCAGACACCAGACCGGCACCTGCGCGAAGACGAGATACCGGTCTTCCACGGTCAACTTGAGCAGGTTGTAGAAGGCGGCCTCATCCTTGGTCAGCAGCGGCTGGGCCTGCAAAGAAACGTGAAACGCGCTCACGGCCGGCGGCTTTTCCCGGCGGGCACGATCGTGCCGAGGACGACCGGATGGTTTGCGCCGGTGACGGATGGCACGTTGGCGCATTCACCATGGACGGTCTGGTAAGCCAGCACGGCAAACGCGACGGCCTCGAAGGCCTGGCTCTCCCAGCCGACCGTTTCGAATGTCCGTACGGGAACCGGCGAAAAGACCGACGACAGATTGCTCATCAGTGTGCGGTTTCGGACCCCGCCGCCCCCGACGATCACTTCATCCACCGGTCCGCCCAGCCAGCGTCGCGCACTGCCGAGGGTGATCGCCGTGAACAGCGAGCAGGTGGCGAGCAGGTCTTCGGGTTTAAGCCGGTGGGCTTTCTGGGCCGCGAGAATCTGCTCCACAAACACGTTGCCGAATTCTTCTCGGCCAGTGGACTTCGGCGGCGTGCGTTTAAGATAGGGGTGCGCGAGGAGTTTTGCCAACAGGCCTACGGCGACTTTACCTTTGACTGCGAGCCTGCCGTTGCGGTCCATGGTTTCCTTGCCTTTGGTGAGGCGCTGCACCAGGCCGTCCATCACCATGTTGCCGGGTCCCGTGTCGAAGGCAAGGACGGCCTCGATCCCCTTGCCGGCCGGCAAGTAGGTCACATTGCCGATGCCGCCGAGATTCACGACCAGGCGGGACCGCTTTTTGTCTCGCAGCAATACATAATGGACATAGGGCGTGAGCGGCGCGCCCTGTCCTCCGGCCGCCATGTCGCGTGGGCGGAAGTTCGCAACGGTTGCAATGCCGGTGCGCTCGGCAATGACGGCCGGCTCCGCAATCTGCAGCGAGGAACGGACGGCTCCGACTCCCGGTTCATCCACCTCGTTCGGCAGATGCTGGATGGTTTGCCCGTGCGATCCGATCAAATCAATTTTAGCCGGCTCAAGCCCGGCCTGCTTGATGACGCGCAGGGCCGCCTTGGCGAACCATTCACCGAGGACGACGTTCAAATGGCAAATCTCAGCGACCGTTCCTTGCGCGGATACGGCGAGCACGCGTTGCTGAAGATCGGCTGGATAAGGACAGGAGACGAACGCGACAGGTTTGACTGTGAGCGCATGGCCGGAGCCCCGGATATCCGCGAGCACGGCATCCACGCCGTCTCCCGAGGTGCCTGACATCAATCCGACCACTCTCATGCGCCCGTACTCCTCATAGTGCGCGCTACGCTAACGGAAGTTCCTCGGTCGGTCAAGCGAGGTTTGACTTTGGATGAAACCGGGTGCTACGGTCCGCGCATGTTTGGCCGGAAAATTGTGTGTGCGTCGGTGGTGTGCCTCGCCTTCCTTGCCGGTTCTGCCAATCCCATCTGTGCGTCGGAATCTTTGAATGTCGTGGTGACGATTCCGGTCCTGAAGGACTTCGCCGGGCAGGTCGGCGGGCCTCATGTCCGTGTCATATCTCTGTTATCCGGGTCGGAAAGCGAACATACCTACTCGCCGAAGCCGAGCGATCTGGTGGCGGTCAGAAAAGCCCGCGTGTTCATCGAAGTCGGCATGGGATTGGAAGTCTGGGTGGGCGCGCTGGTCCGAAATGCCGGGAATCCCAGATTGCTTGTCGTGACCACGTCTGAACATATCGCGCGGATCGCCGATCGCGCCTCGGCATCGGATGCTCATGGCCATGCCGATGGCAATCCGCACGTCTGGCTCGATCCGGAGAATGCCAAGCTCATGGTCGGGCAGATTGCCGAGGCGTTCGCCGAGGCCGACCCGGTCCATGCCGGCGACTATCGCGCGAATCGGGATCGTTACGTTCACCGGATCGGCGCGCTCGAAGCCGAGCTGGTGGAACAGGTGCAGCGCGTGCCTGACCGTCGCATCGTCGTGCACCATCCGGCCTGGCCCTATTTCGCCAAACGATTCGGATTCGACATTGCGGGCGAGATTGTCACGCAGCCGGGCGCGGAACCCTCCGCACGTCATCTTCAGAGGCTGGTCAAAACGATTCGCGAGGGACAGATCCGCGTGATCGTGTCGGAGCCGCAGCTCAATCAAAAGCTCCCCCGCATTCTTTCGCAGGAGTCCGGCGCCCGCCTCGTTGTCTTGACGGCGATGCCGGGGGGCCTGCCGGGAACCGGCACGTATCTCGACATGCTTCGGTATAATGTCACGAAACTGGCTGAGGCGCTTGAATCACAAAACTGAATTGCGCCTCAGGCCATAAAGTCGTACAGTCCTCAAGTCTTCATGGCACAGGATCTTATGACGTTCGGACTTTTTGACGTTTAGACCGTTATGGCATCTCCGATTATCAGATTTTCCCATGCCACCTTCGGCTTCCACGGCGTGGTGGCGCTGGAGGACATTACGCTGGACATCGCCGAAGGCGAGTTTGTCGGTGTCATCGGACCCAATGGATCCGGCAAAACGACGCTCTGCCGGGCGATCCTCGGACTCATGCCGCCGTTCTCCGGCAGCCTGAAGATATTCGACTGTTCGTGTGAAGAGCTGCACTGCCATCACCGCGCCCGCATCGGTTTTCAGCCCGGAGGGTGTTATGGACATTCAGCGAAAAATCGGTGCCGACATCATCATGGCTTTTGATGAATGTACGCCGTACCCTTGCGACTATACCTACGCAAAAAAATCCTTGAAGATCACACACGATTGGTTGATTCGCTGTGTGACGCGCTTGGACAAGTCTCAGCCGTTGTATGGCTATTCCCAGGCTCTCTTTCCCATTGTTCAGGGGAGTACGTATGCTGATTTACGCAAGCAGTCAGCGGAATTCATCGCTGAAACGAAACAGTTTGGCAACGCCATCGGCGGCTTGTCTGTCGGCGAACCGGCCGAAGAAATGTATGCCATGACAGAACTGGTTTGCTCCATTCTCCCCGAAGACAAGCCCCGCTACCTGATGGGGGTTGGTACGCCGGAAAACATCCTCGAATCAATTGCCCTGGGCATAGATATGTTTGATTGCGTTATGCCTACGCGGAATGCCCGCAACGGCATGCTCTTCACAACACAGGGAATCATCAATATCCGCAATGAAAAATGGAAAGATGACCTGAGCCCGCTGGATCCGGGATTGGGGGGATATGTGAGCACGATTCATTCAAAAGCCTACCTGAGGCACCTGATCATCAGTAAGGAAATTTTGGGCGCGCAAATTGCTTCTATCCACAACCTGACCTTCTATCTTTGGCTTGTCAAGGAGGCCCGTCAAAAAATAGAGGATGGAAACTTCCTGGCATGGAAACAAATGATGGTCAAGACAGTGTCGCAACGGCTGTAAACCAAAGACGCAAGGGGCAACTACAAAACGAATGAAGATCCTTGATCGCTACATTCTCAAGAAAGTACTTTCCACATTCTTCTTTGTGGTAATAATCCTTATGGCCATTATCACCGTGATCGACATCACGGAAAAAATGGACCGATTCGCGAAGAACAAACTTGATGTAGGAACGGTGATTGGATACTACCTTGACTTCCTTCCGTGGATTGCCGGGTTGATCACACCAATCACCATTTTCATCGCTATCATTTATGTTACATCACGCTTG
>JANOEZ010000548.1:0-2193 GCA_031413335.1 Nitrospirota bacterium | reverse complement strand
TCTATCGACCCGCATTCTTTGCGCTGGTCATTTCCGAGTTTTTTGTCGATCTGGTCAGCTTAAGCAAGCTCGAAATGATCAAGACAGCGCTATTCCTCGTGCTGGCGGCACAGTTGGTCAAACCAGGACTCAAGAAACTGGTGCTCACTGGGATCATGATTGTCGCGGCCTATGTACTTATCCTGAATCCATTTGTGACTTTTGCACGGGTGGCGGTTGGTCGGGCCGCAGCGGCAGACCTATCGCAGGCCCTAGATCTCGTCGCGCAGTTCAACGCGAAAGGGGGAACTGTTCAAGATGTCCAATTTCCCAAGGCGCAACTCTGGTGGACCAGGTTGGCCTACTCCAATGTGGAACTTTTTGCGATGCGCCAATACGATCGCGGTCATCCCGGTACGACCCTGATGCTGGCTCCCTACACGTTGATCCCTCGGTTTATTCTTTCGGATAAGCCGATCATGAACTCCGGTCTTGAGTTCACGTATTTGATTACGGGAGACCGAACCATGATGTCCTCTACCGGACTTGGTGCGTTAGGGGAAGGATATTGGAATGGCGGATGGTTGGGAGTGGGGGTTGTGGGCACGGTAATGGGCGTCTTGATGGCCGCGTTTTTTCATTTTTCCACTCGCATATTGGAGGCCCGCACTTTTATGTTCCTGCCGATCTCAATGGCCGGCGTTATGTTGGGCGTGCGTATCGATGATTGGTTCGTGCCCACTTACTTAGGAACCACTGTGCAATTACTGCTCATATATCTCGCCATTCAATATGTCGTCCGTCCGATGCTGCTCGGAAACTCCGGTACAACGGAAACTGCCGTTCGGGACGATGTGCAAACACTCGAGAATGCCCAACGGCAATTTCCTCTGCTTTAGAGAAGCTATGAATCGATTGAACGCAGTCGTTATGGTGGGCGCAGTCACTCTGCTCCTCACCATTTTGATTGTGCTCAATGTGGGACACTGGCTTTCTGCGCCCCGTACTGTGCCAACCGAAGGGGATATCATCGTAGCCTTGGGCGGTGGTGGAATTGAACGGGTTCAGAGTGCCCTCCAGCTATACAGGGAAGGCCATGCGAAGAGAATTCTTCTTACTGGCTTGGACAGTGGCCCGGGACTGAGGCCCAACCATTACCTACACTGGGAGTCCAAGCTTCTCCTCGATGGAGGCGTTCCATCTGAGGCGTTGCTCTTCGACGATCAGTCTGCAAATTCCTATCAAGAAGCGAACAATACAGCCTTGCTGATGAAAAATCGTCAGTGGAAGACTGCCCTGGTGATCAGCGATCCCCCGCATCTCCGAAGACTTGATATGGTTTGGGGCTCAGCCTGTGCCCAACATGGCCTGGAGTATCGGTTGATCGCGACTGAACCGCCAAGATGGGATTCCTCTCGGTGGTGGGGTGACAGAATGTGGGCAAAATTTACGGGCATGGAGTTGCTGAAACTCGCGTATTACACCGTTGTGTATTGAGTCGATTGTCTCCTGCAGGCCCTATCGACATTTCAGGATCCGACATATGCAGCTAATCCAAATTGTGTCCGCCATTTCAGAAGAAGCGGCCGGTCCTTCCTACTCAGTGGTGCGACTCTGCGACGCGCTCCTTGCGGAGGGGCAGGATGTTACGCTTGCCGTGCTTGACTGGAAACCGATGATGTTCCAACCCAGGTATGTGAAAACATTTCCTTTGGGGCTGGGGCCGCGCCGATTAGGGCGTTCGCCGGAGATGCGCCGCTGGCTGACCGAACAAGCGAAGTCGCGTTCCGTCGAGGTCATCCACAATCATGGTCTCTGGATGATGCCGAATGTGTACACGGGGCAAGCGGCTGGGAAGCACAACGTACCCTTGGTGATTTCACCCCGTGGGACACTATCCAAATGGGCATTTCAACACGGGTCGATCATCAAACGTCTGTTCTGGCCTCTGGTGCAAAGACCTGCGCTGGCAGCAACAGTCTGCTTCCACGCCACCGCGGAATCAGAATATGAGGACATCCGGAGAATGGGATTTCGCCAGCCTGTTGCGATTATTCCCAACGGCATCGATGTTCCCGACTGTGTATCGAAGCAAGACGGCACCCTCCGCACGCTGCTCTTCCTTGGTCGTGTTCATCCATCGAAGGGCCTCGATATGTTATTGCCGGCCTGGCAATCGGTGCAGGATAAGTTTCCCGACTGGCGCTTGGTGAT
>JANOEZ010000547.1:0-1913 GCA_031413335.1 Nitrospirota bacterium | reverse complement strand
GTACACGGCTACCGGACGATCTTACGAGGTCTTCTTTTTTGAGAAGTCCTCTTCTGCCACCCGTTTCAAGGTGACAATGCGGTCGCCGTCCGTTCCTTTCACCGCCAGCGTGACCGATGAACCAATGGCGCCGCGGATCATCTTCACGACTTCGGGGTACGTTTTCCCACGGACCGGCAGACTGTCCACGCCGATGATTTCCTCTCCGTGCTTCAGGCCGGCCTTTCCGGCCGGGCCGTCGGGATGGATATGCCCGACGTACAGCGCGGCCGGGTCGCCGATCCGCTCGGCCGACACATGCAACGAGATGCCGATGATGCCATTGGGAAGCGTGTCATGCGGCGAAGGAGTCCCGTGGCCTTCCTGCCCCTGCGTGCTCATGTCGCGTGCATGGGCGTCCTGGGATAATAGCCCGCTGAAGAGGGCGGGCAGGCTCAGCAGACCGAGGCCCACGCCACCGCTCAGGGCAAGGAACTGCCGTCGTGATGTGAGTTGCTGTGAAGATGTCGTCATCATGGGAACACCTCCTCGAGTATTGGTGAAGGTTAGTGATCTGCGCGCATCCTGCCCGGATCAGTAGACCCGGTTGTGCGGGAGTTGACGCCGATATTCCCGCGCAGTCTGGTCGGCTTCGTCGGTGCCGCCCAGAAGGTCTTCGCAAGCTCGCGGCTCCGGAGCGTCTGTTCGTGCTCCGCGCCCTTCATGGCGGCCAGCGCCGTGGCCTCCAATTCATAGCGCTGGGCCAGTTCGCGCAAGCCCGTGGCCTGGCGCCGGTGTTGAAATGCCAGATTGCCAGCTTGGCTGCCAAGCATGATGGTCGTAGGTTTCATGGTACGAGACCTCCTTTGTTGAGGCGCCTTCTGTATGCGTGGTGCGCGCATGACGATCAGGGCGCCTTGTGTATTGCCGGGTCCGAAGGCTGATCGAGGCTGCGGGCGCACCGGAATCCGGTGCCGTGGGTCCGGAGCGCGAAACCTCCCCGGCCGCGGGCGGTGGCGCTGATGTCAGCCAGCGGGCTTCGCCACGATCCCCCGCGAATGACTTTCAGCACCCCCTGTTCCGGTCCGCGAGGATTGCGGTCAGGCGCCTGCTTGTAATAATCCGGCGCATACCAGTCCTGGGTCCACTCGCGGGCGTTGCCCGACATGTCGTGCACGCCGTAGTGTGACCGGCCGCCGGGCGTGATCCCGACGGCGCTGAGTGCTTTTCCGTCGTCCCATTCGCGTTCGTAATTGGCGCGCTCGGCCGTGGGGGATTCATTGCCCCAGGGATAGAGGCGGCCGTCTGCGCCTCGCGCAGATTTTTCCCATTCCGCCTCGGTCGCCAGCCGTTTGCCGGCCCATTGGCAATAGTCGGCGGCGTCGTGCCAATTCACCTGTACGATGGGAAGTTGTTCGATGCCTTTGGCCGACGTCAGCACGCCGTCTCCGTAGGGATTCGGCGGACGGCGGTGGTCGGTGGCTTCCACGAACGCCAGAAAGCGGGCGTTCGTCACTTCGACCGAGTCAATCGCAAAGGCATCCACGTGCACGGTGCGTTGGGGCCGTTCGTCATCGCGTCCTTGTCCGTCCAGGCTGCCCATCAGAAACGGTCCGCCAGGCACGATCACCATGGGCACGGTGTCGCGTTTTTCGACCGGATGGCCGGCCTGCAGAGGGAGCGGCGCCGTGATCAGGAAAGCCGCCAGGCCGACGACAATCGCGCGGTACAGTATTTTCAGCAGACATCTCGTCATCGTTTCTGCTCCTGACTTTCTGTAATGGCCCGTTTGGTCAGTGCGTGGATGCGATCCAGCAGGGGTTGCAGCGTGGCCCAGTCACCCCGGTCCGCCGCTTCCCTCGCTTTCACGAGCAGACCCCGTGATTCATGGAGAGCCTGCTCGACGTCGGCCTGGACGGCCGGTACATCCAGTG
>JANOEZ010000546.1:0-1363 GCA_031413335.1 Nitrospirota bacterium | reverse complement strand
GCGCGCACCAAATCGAGGAGGCCTTTGACGCGCTGGGTGCGGAGGCGCGCCAGTTCCATCTGGAACTCCGCCAGCGGCCGGTCAAGACCGCCGCGCATCTGCGCCGCATCCTGAACCTGAAGCAACTGTATGGCCGCGAGGAAGTCGTGGCCGCCCTCCGCCGCGCGCTGGAGTATCAGACGTTTGACGCCGCCTATGTGGAGACCCTCTTGCTGCAGGAGCGACGTCGTCGCGAGCTGCCTTCTCCCACTCGGCTCCTTCCGCAGCGTCGGGAACTCATCGAAGACATCACCCTGGACGAGCCAGATCCGGCGGCGTACGACCGGTTCTGTGTCGACCAAGATCCCCCGGAGACCACTCATGACGGATCGTCACAAACGTGTCCATGAACTGTTACTGCAGGATCTGGCGGAGCTGAAGCTCGCGCAGATCGCCGCGGTCTATCGCGAGCTCTTGGACGAGGCGGCGCGGAAGAACACGCCGCTGCTTGAAATGCTGGCGCACCTGTTCGCGGCCGAAGTCACGGCCCGCCGGGAACGGGCCGTGCAGCGGCGGATCAAGCAGGCCAAGCTGCCGCCACGCAAGACGCTGGAAGGCTATGACTTCAACTTCCCCAAGAAAATTCCCCAGGCCAGAATCTTGCGGTTGTTCGACTGCGACTTCGTGGCCGAGCATCGCTGCGCGATCTTGATTGGCCAAACGGGAACGGGAAAAAGCCATCTCTTAAATGCGTTGGCGCATACCGCCTGTGAAAAGGGCCTCTCGGTGCGCTTCACGCGGGCCATCGACATGCTCAATGCGTTGACGACGGCGCAGATCCACGGCACCTTGGACAAAGCCCTGAAGAATTATGTCCATCCGCAGCTGCTGCTGCTCGACGAGTTGGGCTACCTGCCGATCGACAAGCGGGGCGCGGATCTGATGTTCCAGGTCGTGGCGGCTCGGTACGAGGCCGGTTCGATCGTGATTACCACCAACCGCGTGTTCCGCGAGTGGGGCAAGATCTTCGACGTCGACAACACCCTGGCCACCGCCATGATCGACCGGCTGATGCACCACGGGGAGGCGCTGGTGATCGACGGAAAGAGCTATCGCAACCCGGAGCAAGGCCACGACAAGTCCAAGGAATAGTCCGGGAGGCCGCCCGGCGTCGGTGTGGCGTGACCTCGGCAACCGCCGAGGAGTCCGCGGGGAATTGGCACGTGCCGCTCCCCTGGGACCACGCCACTCCGACGGCGCGGGCAGCGCTCCCGCATGACGGACACCCGGCTCTTTCCGAGGAGCTGGGCTTTCGGCCCCATGACACGGCGCGTCCTACCCGCTCGGTTGTCACCCCAACGCGACGAATTCGGATCGCTCGTGA
>JANOEZ010000545.1:0-1859 GCA_031413335.1 Nitrospirota bacterium | reverse complement strand
TCGATCGTCATGCGGCCGGCTGCGCCCACGAGCATGATGGTTTTGCGGTGCTGGAAGCGGTTCAGTGCCTTGACCGAGAGCAGTTGCGTCCAGGTTCCGACCAGTTGCGGGAGAGCGGAGAGCAAGCCGACCTGGAGCGGCGTGGCATGCAACAGGAGTGCAAAGGCGGACAGATACTGTTCGCCGCCGCCTTGCATAATGGCCTGGCAGGCGCCGTCCCGGATGCCATAGCGGCGGCTCTGCTCGCCGGCTGGATTGTGCGTGGAAGACGGGTCGGACACGCGCGCATTATAGCAGACGCGGCTTTCGCCGGCCGCCCTCACGGTTGCAATGCCGATAGCCTTGCAGTAGGCTGGTTTCATGCATGATACGCTGAGAAAAATGGTCTGGATGTTCGAGCCGGGAGGTGCGCCATGAGCCACTTCGCTGGAACACTGAATGGGACGATGCCGAATGTCATGTCGGTAGGGCTGGTGCTGGTGGGAGCCGTTATTCTGATGGCGCCGGACATCGGATCGGCCCGCGATTTGATGACGCCCAAGGAGCAAGGTCACACCGGCGAGGAGGAATCGACCAAGCTGCCGTCCTTCGATCAGCAGAAACTGGGCGTGCCGCAATCCATCTTCGTGTCCATCCACATGGCGAGGGGATTTCAGGAGGAGTGGGACAGCTTCGGCCGCAAGGGCTGGTATACGCAGGACCCGCGCCTGAAGCCGGTCGATCCGGGTACGACGGTGTTTGCGCCCGATGCGCCTGCCGTCTACATCGTGTTTGAAGTGGCTCCCTTGGAAGATCCCGCGCAGTTCAGCGCGCAATGGTTTTTATTGGACAAGGACGGCAAGTCGCTGGCAGAGCCGGCAGGCAGGGATACGCTCGAAGTGCCCGGGCATGAGCGCTACGGCTATCTCGAATTAAAAAAACCGGCTGGCGGGAATTGGACGAAGGGCGACTATTTTGTGAAGCTGTTTATCACCCCGCTTGGGCAGCAGTCGTTCCACGCGGCCAATCAGGTCGGCACGATGCAGTTCAAGATCGCCGATCAGGCGAACCCGCCTGGCGCCGCCGCCAGGAAGTAACGTACGGCTTTCTCCATGCCCATTTACGAGTATCTGGCGGAGCGGTGCGAGAGAAACCCTCCCTGTCCAAAACGCAAAGAATACATTCACGGCGTGTCGGAGCCGGCGTTGACCACATGCCGGGAATGCACGGCGCCGATCCGGCGTGTGCTGTCCTCCTTTGCCGCTCGTTCGGGCGCCGTAGGTGTCTCGACGCCGGATCCGACCGGATTGAACATGACCGGCATCCCGGCCCCTTCCAGCATGCCGTCGGATGGAGAAGGCGGCTGCGGGCATGAGCATTGATGTGGAAGTGAAAAGTAAAAGGTAAGCAGTAAACAGTTTTAAGAGAAAGAGCAAAAGCATGAACGTGACGGATCCGGAAAAATTGGCGCTCCTGTACGATCGGTTCAAGGACGTGTGTCTTGTCGAGAAGGAAGTCTGGAAGGAGATTTTCATGCCACGGGAAATCGCCCAGAGCGGGCCCGTGCTGACCAACCGGCAGGATCGCTACGAAGTCGTCATCGATGACCCAGGAGTGGAAAACACGCTGGAAGCGAACATCCCTCTTGGCGGGAAGGCCCTGGCGGCAGCCATTCAGGAATACCGCGCCCACATCGCGTTTATCAGAAAGACTTAGCCGCGAGACAGGCTGGACGAGCGTGACACGCGGGCAACGATTCGGATCAGCGCGTCCCACAGGTCGTGCCTTTCACGCATTTCTCGCGAAGGCCGGTCCCGGCCTACTTGTTCGCCAGCGCGGTTTCGATTCCCTTTACAATTTCATCCGACAGCGGCTTCATC
>JANOEZ010000544.1:0-3809 GCA_031413335.1 Nitrospirota bacterium | reverse complement strand
TTCAAGCGGTAATTTAATGCCGAGATGGTCGTGTTTCTCGGTGAGTACGAGTGTGCCGTGCGCCCAGGAGCCTATGCCGCGTGGCGTTGGATGGAACGGGCCGCGCAGGGGCCGGCCGCGTGGGGCTATCGTCTGTGGCAGCGGGTGAGAGGCAGCGCATGAGCCGTTCCGATCTTGAAGTAGTTGTCAGGCGCAAATACGAGGACCCGGCCGAAGTGGCGGAGTTTGCCGCGCTGGCCGGGCAGGGGCTGACCCGCTTCGAAGACGCGCTGGTCGGTGTGTTTTCGTCCGGCGATCTGGTGCTGGATGTCGGGTGTGGCGGTGGACGGGAGGCTGCGCCGATGGCCCGCCGGGGGATTCGCGTCGTGGCGCTGGATTTCGTGCCCGCGATGGTCCGGGCGGCCCGGCGATATGCGGCGGGCCAGGGCGTCACGGTGCTGCCGGTGGTCGCGAGCGTGACGGCCCTGCCGTTTCGCGACGGGGCCTTCGACGGCGTGGCGATGCTGGGACAGGTTATCGCGCACGTGCCGGATCGCGCCGGGCGGACGGGCGCGCTGCGCGCGGTCCGGCAATCGCTCCGGCCCGGCGGCACGCTGGCCATGACGACGCACAACCGTCGCTGCCATGTGAAGTTCCGTCTCTATTTTGCCTGGGTGAATGTGTGGCGACGTATTCTGCGTGGACTGGGATTGCTCTCGACGCTCGGGGATTATGACCGGTGGACGGCGCGGATCAGCGGGGCCGGGTCGCAGGCGCCCGTGTTTTTCCATATGTATGATCGCGAAGAGGCGCTGGTGGATTTACGCCAGGCCGGATTGACCGTGCTGCAGGCGAAAAGCCGTGCGGAGTTTGAATCGGGCCGTGACGATCCCGCGCGTCGGGATCGTGATTATCTCCTGGGGTTTCTGGCCTCGCGATCGGTGTAAAGGTGCCCGTCGGCGAACCCATGCATATCATTCTGCTGGCTGAAGTGACGGTCGATTCGGCGTTGGGCGGGGCGGAGCGGGTCCTGCGCGAACAGGCGCTGGTCCTGCAGCGCCTCGGTCACCGTGTGGTCATCGTGGCGCGTGCCCCGGTCGGTGATCAGCGTCTGCAAGTCCCGATCGGCGGGGCAACGGAATATCGCTATGCCGTGGCGCGAAGCCCTGCACCGGCGTTTGTCTGGTCCTCGATGCGCCGGTCCGTCCGGGTGTTCGATCAGGCACGCGCATCGAATTTTGTGGACTGCGTGCTGATCCACCAATCGCTGGCGGGGCTGGGCCCGCTGTTGCGTCGCCGCGCGCAGGTCGGCCGGTGGATCTATATGTGCCTGTCGCTGTCGCACGAGGAATATGCGGCAAGGACTCCGGAGGCACGCGGGGCGGCGGTCCGTCTCTGGCGGGCGCTTCATGTGCGGGCGCGGCGATGGGTGGAAGGGCTGGTCATGCGGCGCTGTGCGTCCGTCATCGTGCTCAGCGATTTCATGAAGCAGCGGGTACAACACATCCACGGGATTCCGGAGTCCCGCATCCGGATTATCCCGGGCGCCGCCGACCCCGTCCGTTTTTGTCCGTCTGCCGATCCGGTGGCGGTGCGGCGACAGCTTGGTCTGCCGCTCAACAAGGTCGTGCTCTTCACGGCACGCCGGCTTGAGCCGAGAATGGGGCTGGGGAATTTCCTGCAGGCGATGGTGGAACTGGGGCCTGAGGCCGAGGACTGTCTGGTGCTGATTGCCGGGGAGGGCATGCTCAGGCCGGCGCTCGAAGGCATGATCCGGGATTTGAAATTGTCCGGTCGCGTGCGTTTGTTGGGGTGTATTCCCGATGGTGAGTTGCCGGCATATTACCAGGCATCCGATCTGGTGGTCATGCCGACTCAGGAACTGGAAGGGTTTGGGCTGGTGACCGTCGAGGCGCTGGCCTGCGGCGTGCCGGTGCTGGGCACGCCCGTCGGCGCCATTCCGGAAGTGCTGGCGCGCGTGGATCCCCGCCTGCTGGCGGACGGCACCGATGCAAAAGCATTGGCCGCAGGCATTCGCCGTGTTCTGCAGCGGTTCCGCGATATTCCCGGTGAACGCGAGCGATTGTCCATTAAAGGCCGAGCGCTGGTCGAACGGGACTATACATGGACGAGGCATGGCGAGCAGTTGGACAAGGCGCTTCGGGAAACCTGCGCCGGAGCCGGTTCGTCGCTTGCCGGGCGTGACATGGCGGCCAGGAAGGTGTTGCATGTGATTACCCGGCTCGATTGGGGCGGGTCCGCCCAAGTCGTCATGCAGACCGTATTGGGGCATGATCGGAAACAGTTTGAACCGCTCGTCGTGATGGGAACTCCCTCTGGAGTCGAGGCACAGGGCGGCCGTGAGGCGATGGAAGAGAATTGCCGCCGCTTGAGCCGGGCCGGCGTCCGGTGGGTGCGTATTCCAACGCTCGTGCGCAACATCCATCCAATCAAGGATCTGGCGGCGTGGTGGGCGTTGTGGCGGCTGTTTCGTCGTGAGCGTCCGGCGATCGTCCATACGCATACCTCGAAGGCCGGCGCGCTGGGCCGGCTGGCGGCCGGATTGGCGGGAGTGCCGGTCGTGGTGCACACGCCGCACGGGCACATTTTTTACGGCCATTTTGGACGGATCGCATCGTGGGTTTTTGTGCAGATGGAGCGCCTGCTGGCGCGATGGATGACGCGATGCATCGCGCTGACGGAGGACGAACGGCAGGAATATCGCGTACGCGGGATCGGGCGGGCCGATCAGGTGGCGGTCGTGCCCAGCAGCATCGAACTCGACCGGTTTCAGCGGGCCGGTGGCGGAGGGCGGAACGGGTTCCCGCCTGGGTTTGACTGTCCGGCGGGGGCGACGCTTGTCGGGTCCGTCGGCTGGCTGACGCCGGTGAAAGGACATCGGTATCTGATCGAAGCGCTGGCGAAGTTGAAGCCGGCATACCCGAACCTGTGCGGTGTGATCGTGGGAAGCGGTGAATTGCATCGGGAGCTCGAAGTGCTGTCGGAGAAGCTGGGCATCCGGCCCTCGCTTCGCTTCCTGGGCAAGCGGGATGATGTCGCGGAGTGCGTGGCGGCGATGGATGTGTTCGTGCTGCCTTCCTTGAATGAAGGTATGGGCCGGGCTCTGGTGGAAGCGATGGCCGCGGGGAGGCCGGTCGTGGCCAGTCGTGTCGGAGGCGTGCCGACGGTCGTTGAGGATCGCGTGACGGGTCTGCTGGTCCCGCCGGGGGATGCGGATGCTCTGGCGTCGGCGATCCAGGCGCTGCTGGATCGCCCGGAATGGGCACGTGAACTGGGCGCCGCCGCGGCAAAACAGATCGGCAACCGGTTCAGCGAAGCCGCGATGATCCGGTCCATCGAGTCGCTCTATGAAGAGGCCATGAAAACCGGGGCGGCGAGATGAATCAGATCGTCGCGTGGCTGGGAACAGTCGTGGTCTGTGCGATCGGCGTTGCCGGTCCTGCGCTCGGTGCGACGGAACCCACTCCGTCGTACCAGCCGCTGGTGGCGGCGTTTCACGTCCATAGCACCGTCAGCACGGGAAGCCTGACGCTGGACGAACTGGCCGAACGTGCCGAGCGGATGGGGATCGACGCGCTGATTCTGAGCGAAAATTTCGTGTTGCGGTACGAGTATGGCGTGCTGCCGCTCCGGGGGGTGTTTCGCCGATCCGTGTCATTGCCGTCGGTGGTGCAGCACGGCATCGGGCGGTTTCTGAAGGAGATCGAAGAGACCCAGGCCCGGCATCCCCGCGTGCTGATGGTGCCGGGCGTCGAAGTCGGTCCCCATTATTATTGGACCGGTTCCTTGCTGGATCGGAATCTCACGAT
>JANOEZ010000543.1:0-3137 GCA_031413335.1 Nitrospirota bacterium | reverse complement strand
GGCTGAGCCGGATGCGGGCCAGGGCGGGCTGATCTTGGACGGTCTCCCAGGCGCCGATGCCCACCTTCTGCTGGATGATAAACCGGTCCGCCTTGGGATAGGTCATGGGAACCAGGTGGATGCGGTTGCTGTCGGCCTCCTTAAAGGTGAGACTGCCCTCCCGGGGCGGAGAGAAAACGCTCTGCTCGCGGTTGAAGAGCACGAATTTCCGCGGCAGGCTGGGACCGGTGAAGGTGGTCCGCGCTTCGTAATTCGTTATTCGTGATTCGTCATCCGTTGTCCGGAGCGATTGACCGATGACGAATAACTCATAACGTGGCTTCAGGCGTCCGCGACGATGTGCGTGTCGGTTTCTTCGACGCCATCGATCGTATGGATCTTCGAAATCACCACGTCCGACAGTGCTTTCTCATCCCCCACCGAGACAAACACGAAGACGTCCGGACGGCCGAAGCAGGGATCGGCCCGTTCGACGCCTGGAATTTTCCTCAGCGCTTTGACCGCGTCCTTGGTTTTGCCGGTTTTGACCTTGATCAAAATGTAGGCTTTGGTGGCCATGGTGTCCTCCTTAAGGCGAGTGATGAGTTATGAGAGATCAGTGATGAGTCCGGTATCAAACAGATGCGACATTCTACACTCGTCACCCATCACTCGTCACGGTTCACTTCTTCGCGCCCCCGGCATCGTCTTCCGGCGGGCGGCATAGGCTTCATGAACGGTCTGCCCCTTGGCTGCATACGCCGCGCGCGCCTCGGTGAAGGTCTGTGCCAGCAGGTCGAAATCGGCGCGGCCGATATTGAAGGCGCGAAATCCCTCCGTCACGTCGGGAGCGTTCCAGACCGGCGTGGCTGCGGCATAGTCCACGATGGCCTCCAATGACTGCGACGTCCATCCTCCGGCACGAAAGACCTCAAGCGATGACGGCGTCGCCTCGCCGAATTTTTTGGTGAAGGCCTCGCGGAGCCAGTGCTGGACCGCCGGATGCCCGCTGGTCATGAACGCGGACTGGAATTGGATGAGGGCCTTGATCAGGCGGTTGGCATTCGGACTGTCCTCGGGGGGCAGGATGCCGGTGTCTTCGAACGTGGCCAGAAGCGCCATGACGGCGCCGACCTTCGCGGACGATGCGCGGGACGTTGCGCGGCCTGCCGGTTGTTCGCCCGGCGGTGTGAACACTTCGTTCACGTTGCTGTAGGAGCCGCCTGGCGTTGGTCCTCCGCTGATGACGTAGAGCCGGTCGCCGACGACGGCGGAGCCCAGCCCATGCCGGCCGGTCGGCATGGAAGCGGCGATATGCCAACGGTCGGTGGCAGGCGTGTAGGCTTCATGAGTACGGAACGTGCCTTCCGGAGCTTCACCGCCGAGCACAGAGATCGTCCCGCGGATGACACCGGCCGTGATGCCGCTTCGCGCGGTCGGCAGATCGGCGGCCTTCGTCCACCGGTCAACAGCCGGATCGTACGCCTCGACAGTCGAGAGGTTGCGCGCGTAGTTCTGATTCACGCGGCCGCCGATGGCGTAAATTTTTCCGCCGGCCGTTGTCGCGGCCAAATGGTCGCGCGGCGTCGGAAGCGGGGACCGGGCGGTCCATGCGTCGTTGGCCGGATCGTACACTTCCACCTCGGCCCTGTTCGTAGACCCGTCGTAGCCTCCGATCGCATAAAACTTCCCGCCTGATTCGGCCACCGCCAGCGCGCCGCGCGGGGTTGGCATGGGAGACCGTTCCGTCCAGGCATTCTTGTCGGGATCGTACATATGCACGGTCGCGACAGGATGCCACAGGGCCAGGAACGCCTGCCGGTATCCGCCGATCACGTACAGGCGGTTCTCTGCCACAACTGCCGCAGCATGATGCAAACCCACTGGCAGCGGCGCGCGGGTCGTCCATTCATTCGTTGCGGGATCGTAGACCTCGACCCTGTCCGTAATGGTCATGCTGGAGAGAGTGCCCAGGGATGGCTCGGCGAATCCACCGAGCACGTAAATCTTGCCGCCGAGGACGGCGGCCGTGACCTCTGTGCGTTTGGTCGGCGCGGGGGCGAGGGTGGCCCAGCTTCCGGGGAGAGGGACGTCCTGGCCGAGGGTCGCCGAAGTCGACGCGAGGGTGCCGAGAATCAGGAAGGTGAGTACGACACGAAGAGCCTGCAGCGACGTGCGCACGACGCTGGTGGCCTTTTCCACCATCCGTCAATCCACGCGCTGGGGGTTGGGGATGTCGTTGAACAGTTGCTGCGCCAGTTGACGGGCGGCGTCGAGACGCGCGACGGTCGTGGGGGCTCCCTGGAAGCGCTCCAGCAAGTTGCCGAACGCGCCGTCTCGCGAGGCGGCAAATCGTATCATGTCCACCGGCGCCGTCGGCCACAACCCGTGAATTCGAAAGAAGGCCTGCAGGAGCTCTTCGAAGAACGTCGCTAGCAGGTACTCGACGGTGGCCGGCTGGCTGCCGGTCAGGTCTTCGGCTTTGCCGAGCCAATGCAGGCACTCGGATTTCAACCGGATTTTTTCGTGCATGCCGGCTTGCGGTGGTCCCTGACGGAACCGCTGCTGCGCCTTGTCGAGCAGCTTCGAGCCGACTGCATCCAGTTCGAACAGCACGCGGGCTTTCTTGAGCAACGGCGGCAGCCGGAGCGAATGCGACAGATCCTCTTCCACGGCCTCTGCGCTCCAGTAGCGGATGTCCACCAGGCGGTCGGCAATGCGGAGGATGTCCTGGCCCTCGTCATGCCCCTTGACCAGGACGATGAAATCCAGATCGCTGTGCGCGGTGAGGGCCCGGCGCGCGCCCGAACCGGCCAGGAGCACGGCCAGCAGATCACCGCCGCGCTTGCCGCGCACGTGCCCCAGCGCATGCGTGATGATGTTGTCGGTGCCCGGCGGCTCCGGTGTCGGTGGCATCTCCGGCGGTTCGGGAACGGGGAGCAATTCCGCGTTGAGCTCTTCGCGGGTCGGGGGTGCGTGAGTGTCTGGCGACGATGGGCTCATGTGCCGGTCACCTGTTTGATGTGCGGTTCCAAATCCGCCAGCCACTGTTCGAACGGCTGGACGGCGTCCACGACGATTTCCAGCTTGCCGTTCGGGAGTTTCCGCACCACGCCGGGTGCTTCCGGCGTCAGAGGGATTTCGACCCATTCCCGGTT
>JANOEZ010000542.1:0-1295 GCA_031413335.1 Nitrospirota bacterium | reverse complement strand
GTCGAAGATTCCATCCCGACTTTAAGACTTTCGGACTTTCGACTGTATGACGTGCGACTGAAAGGAGCAGACCAGAATGGCCGGATTTCCCATCAAGTATTCGACACGCATCAAGACCCTGCCGCCCTATCTGTTTGCGGCAATCGACGAGATGAAGCAGAAGGCGCTCGCGCGTGGGACGGACATCATCAACCTGGGCATCGGCGATCCGGACCTGCCGACTCCGAAACCCATTATTGATGCGCTGAGCCGGGCGGCTGCCGATCCAAAGAACCATCAATATCCATCCTATGAGGGCATGCTTTCGTTCCGCAAGGCCGTGTCTGATTGGTACCGACGCCGGTTCAATGTGACGCTCGATCCGGCTTCGGAAGTCCTGACGCTGATCGGCTCGAAAGAAGGCATCGGCCACATCCCGCTGGCCTTCGTGGATCGCGGCGATATCGTCCTGGTGCCGAGTCCCGGCTATCCGGTCTATCCCGTGGCGACCAATTTTGCGGGCGGCAAGGCGCACCTCATGCCGCTCACGAAGAAAACGGGCTTCCTCCCGGACCTGAAGGCCATTCCGGCGAGCGTCGCAAAAAAAGCCAAGCTCATGTTCCTCAATTCGCCGAACAATCCGACGTCGGTCGTGATGAGCAAGGACTATTTTAGGCAGGCCATCGCCTTCGCACAGAAATACAAGATCATCATCTGCCACGATGCGGCCTATTCGGAGATTTTCTACGATGGCCGTCGGCCCGCGAGCTTTCTGGAAGTCGAGGGCGCGAAAGACGTCGGCATCGAGTTCCATTCGCTGTCGAAGACCTACAACATGACCGGCTGGCGGATCGGCTTTGCCGTCGGCAACAAACAGGTATTGAACGGCCTGCTCAAGATCAAGAGCAACCTGGACTCCGGCTGCTTCCAGGCAATTCAGGAAGCCGGCATTGCGGCGCTGAATCTGGATGACTCGGTCACGGACGGCCTGCGGAAGGTTTATCAGGAGCGGCGCGATGTATTGGTGCCTGGCCTCAAACAACTCGGCCTGGAAGTAGACGCGCCGCCCGCTGCGTTTTATGTCTGGGTCAAGGTGCCCAAGGGCTACAAGTCCGCCTCGTTTACTGCATATCTGTTGGACAAGACCGGCATCGTGACGACGCCGGGCAACGGCTTCGGCGCGCCGGGCGAGGGCTACATCCGCATGACGGTCTGCACGACGAAGGAACGATTGGCAGAGGCCGTCGAACGGATTAAGAAAACAGGCTGGTAGGAGTAGGGAAGGGTGGCTTGGTTGATCCCCGTGCTCGCACAAC
>JANOEZ010000541.1:0-1600 GCA_031413335.1 Nitrospirota bacterium | reverse complement strand
TGGTGGAATTGTTCGTGGACCCCCGAACCGGCAAACTCATTCAGCAGGGAGAACTCAAGCGATGAAGTCCTCGTCTGTCCGCATATGGATCCTCGGCTTCGGTCTGCTCGCAAGCCTCTGCGCCGCTACCCCGTCTGCCTGGGCACAGACCAAGGGCGAGAAAACGTTCCAAGCCACCCTGACCGATGCCCAGGGAATCGAAACGGAAGTCAAAAACGTCATTTTCTACTGGGAGGAAAAGATCAGCGAGATAGCCTTCGTTCCACACGAACTCAAGCAGATCCCCGTCAAGCGCGGCACAACGACAGTCAACGTGAAGTTCGACACCATCAAGGTCATTGACGTCAAGCCTGGAACGGACGCCAAAGCCCTACCGACATTGCTGGTGACCCTGACGAACGGCAAAACGGGAGAATTTACCCTGGCAATCGACGGCAAATTCAAGGGCGACTCCGACTTCGGCGAGGTTGAACTGCCGGCCAGCGCTCTGAAGAAAATTACATTCAAATGATGACTTGGTACTTCCACGAGACCGAGTGTCCAAGAGCGCCCCACTCCCGCCCGTCTACGTTCGTTCGCCGAAGCATTTCCCTTAGCTGAATCGCTTACTCCCAGGAGGTTGTTCCATGCGAGGTCTCCGCATATTATTGAGAATGAGAATTGTAACCATGATTGTACTCATGAGCGTTTCGCTTGCGGGCAGCAGTTTCGTCATGCCCCCAACCGGACATGCAGCAGAAACGGCGCCGGCTTCCGCGCAGGATGCCGACGCACCGATTGTGCTCGACGAGCCGGTCAAGCCTGAGGAGAAAGCCATCAAGCTTCCCCTGACGGAGGTGATCGGGACCGGGCTCAACGCCATGGAGCATATCCCCGGCTCCGGCCGCGTCGTGACCAGGGAGGAATTGGAACGTAACCACCGTTTCACAATCAACGAGGCCCTGCGGGACCCAAAATGAATGATACCAGCAACCCGCAACCAGCAATACAGGAAAAGAAAGGTTGAAAAGATACACCAGTAACAAAACAAGAATGATTCTTTTGTCATCATAGCTCTTTGCCTTGCTGGCCCAGCGGATACGCTGGTTAAAAAAATCCTTCCATGTTTTCATGGGTTGTGTAGAAACAATTGCTTCAATTGATTTGAGGTAATGTACTTTATCAGGATATAGTTTCCATATTTTATGCATCAGCAGCATGTCATCACCCGAAGCAATATGGTCTATTCCGCTAAAACCACCTGCTTCATAAAAAACTTTTCTATCATATGCAAGATTGGCTCCATTACACATGGACATTTTCTTTTTATAGACTGCAGCACCGGTAATTCCCTGCAGCACCATAAAATCCATTGCTTGGAATACCTGTAACAAAGAAGAATTGCAGTCAATTACCACAGGGGCAGCAATAAACACCGATTGGTTTTCTTCTTTAAAAGTAGCTATTGTTTTCAACCAGTCGGGAGAAGGCAAACAATCTGCATCGGTGGTTACAATCAATTCTCCGGTAGCTGAGGCTATGCCAGTTTCAATAGCTTTCTTTTTATAAGAGTTGATATTATCTTCTTTTAATTGAACCAGTTTGACAGATAAAAATTGCC
>JANOEZ010000540.1:0-1047 GCA_031413335.1 Nitrospirota bacterium | reverse complement strand
GCGTTCACCGAGCAGGTCGGCTCCCGGCAGCAACTGGGGGGACTGCTCCGCGTTCATGCGGCGGGCGTCGATTTCGACTTTGGGTTTCATGTAGGCGTAGAGTTCCTCCACATCGACCGCGCCGTCCTTATTCGTATCCGCCGCACCCTGCAGTCCTTTCAAAAAGTGATACGTGAACAGACCGTGCCGTTTTTCCGGAAAGGCATTGCTGATCTGGTTGCCGGCCGCGGCTGAAAGGACCACCATGTTCTGGGTTGCCATCAGCGGGTTTTCCACGGAAATCAGCATCGGCCGTGCGCCCTTCTGCACCACGGATCGTCCGCCTGCGCCTGAGAAACAGGAATCCATGACCACGGTGATGGACTTGGCCGGCAGCTTGCCCAGGGTTTCGTAGAGCTTCTTGAGTGGATAGGCGGTGCTTTCCAGGAAGGCGGGATCGCCGTTATAGGGCACCATGAAGGCCTGATTCGTATTTGGATCAGGCGCGCCATGCCCTCCGTAATACACAAAGACTTCTGCATTTGTGTTGGTGCCGACCTGTTTGGGGAGCCAGATCTCCAACCGGGCGATGAGGTCTGACTTGGTGACACGGTCGTTAAGCATCATGACCACATTCTGTTCCCGGTAGCCCAACGACTTGGTCAGATAGAGCTTGACCGATTCCGCGTCCCGCTTGGCGTAGTCCACCTTCGGCAAGTCGCGATAGTCTTCGATCCCGATGACCACGGCATACGCGTGATCCTTGAACGCCGTCGTGGATGGGGGAGGAGCCAATTCTGCATCGATCTTGGCCAGCTCGGCTCCGCCGAAGACGGCGGATGAGGACGCTTCGGCGATCGTTCTTGTCGACTTGCTCTGCAAGGCTGCGTAGTCTGTTTGAACGTGATCAACCAGGGGGGGCAACAGTCCGGCGTTGAGCGACGGCACGGCCACGTTCAGGACGATCTGGTCCAACTCACCCGCCTTTTGGACGGTGACCTGCTCGGTTGCGGCTGGCGATCAGCCGGACGCATTGATCATGCGATAGACTTTTCGGTATTCGTGGAT
>JANOEZ010000539.1:0-1050 GCA_031413335.1 Nitrospirota bacterium | reverse complement strand
CGCTGCCGCCGCCGGACTTCGAAGGCCTGCCGCTGGACAAGTATTTCCTGCCGGACAAGATTCTGCCGTATCTGGCGACGCGCGGCTGCTACTGGGGCCGGTGCGAGTTCTGCGACCACGGCGAGGGGTATACGGCAGGCTACCGGACAAAAAAGATCCAGCAGATGCTGGACGAGATCCAGTATCTCCGCGACAAGTACCGGGCCCGGCACTTTCATTTTACGGACGAGTCCTATCCGCCGGCGCTGTTCCGCAAGCTCTGCCGGGGGCTGATCGAGCGCGACATGGGCATCGTCTGGACGACCCACATGCGCTATGAGAAGAGCCTGCTCGACGAGCCCGTGTGGGAGGACGCCAAGCAGTCCGGCTGCAAATATCTGCATGTGGGTTACGAGTCCGGCAACGAGCGCGTGCTCAAGCTGATGGACAAGGCGACGACGACGGAAGTCATCACACGCAGCCTGGAACTGTCGGCCAGAGCCGGCATCTGGAACCACGCGATGGGTTTTTTCGGTTTCCCCGGCGAGACGCGCGAGGAGGCGCTGGACTCCATTCAGTTCCTCGCGAAGAACAAGGACATCGTCCACTCCGTCGGGTTTGGCACGTTCGATCTCAGCCGCCATACGCCGGTGGCCAAGAATCCTGAAAAATGGGGCGTCACGGCCTACATCAATCCGGAGTGGGATCTGGCACTGGATTATTACTACACGGTCAAGAACGGCCTCAGCATCGAGGAGGCCGAGCGGGTGTTCGAGGAATTCGAGCGGAACCATCCGTCCAACTGGGATTTGCGTCTTTTCATTCGAGAGTACGTTTTTCTCTACATCGCCCGTTTCGGCCTGGGTAAATTGCCGGACCTGCAGTTCAACGCGGCAAAGATCGGCTCCGGCGCGAGGCCCTCGCTGGAAGCCAAGGTATGCTAGTGCTGAGGACTGAGTGCTGAGGACTAAGAGATGAAAACGAAGCGTCCACACTCGGTCCTCAGTCCTGAGTCCTCAGTCCTGAAATGACCATGAGCACTCTGATTAACATCGGCAAAAAAGAATCAGC
>JANOEZ010000538.1:0-3351 GCA_031413335.1 Nitrospirota bacterium | reverse complement strand
TATACGCCGCTGCGCAAGCTCGGCGGGGCCAACAATACTCTGCAGCAGGCGCTGTCGGCGGCCGACCGGGTCTTTGCGGTCATTGACCTGGAAAGCGAAGTGGACCGCGATCACGGCCGGAAGGAACTGGCCCCGATCGCGCGCGCCCTGGAGTTCCGCCAGGTCACGTTCCAGTATGACGGCAGCGAGGTCCCTGCGCTCAGTGGGATCGAGCTGACCATCGCGCGCGGTGAAATCGTCGCGCTGGTCGGCAGCAGCGGAAGCGGCAAGACCACCCTGGCCAGCCTGGTGCCGAGATTTTACGAGCCGACGGGCGGCGCCATCCTGATCGACGGTCAGGACATCAGGGAGTGCACGCTGCGTTCGCTCCGCCGGCAGATCGGGATCGTCTCACAGGACACGGTGCTGTTCGATGAGACCGTCCGCTACAACATCGCCTATGGCCGGGAAGAGGCGACCGATGAACAGGTCGCCGAGGCGGCGCGGGCCGCGTACGCGCACGACTTCATCGAGCGCCTGCCGGACGGGTACCGGACCAAGATCGGCGAAAATGGCGTGAAACTTTCGGGCGGCGAACGGCAGCGGCTGGCGATCGCCCGCGCCATTCTCCGCAATCCGCCGATCCTGATTCTAGACGAAGCAACCTCGTCATTGGATTCCGAATCGGAGCGGGTCGTCCAGATGGCACTGGCAAATTTAATGAAGAACCGGACGACGTTGGTCATCGCGCACCGTCTCTCCACGGTGCAGAATGCCACCCGTATCCTGGTGCTCGATCGTGGACGGATCGTGGAAAGCGGGTCGCACGAGGAACTGCTGCGTCGCAGCGGACTGTACAAGCGCCTCCATGAGATCCAGTTCCAGAACGTGGCTGAATGAGGATGCCGGCATGCTGAACTGGCTGAAATTGAATGTCCTGCCGCCGATCGGTGCCGTGTTGGTTCGGATGCTGGGCCGCTCGCTCCGGGTTCGCACGGAAGGGAGCGAGCAGGTGGACGCTTTGTACCGGCAGGGCCAGCACATCATTATCGCTTTCTGGCACGGGCGGCAGCTCATGATGGCGCCGGCCTATCGGGGGACGGGTGCGCATATCCTGATCAGCCAGCATCGGGACGGAGAACTGATCCACCGCATCGTGAGCCGGTTCGGGTTCCGGTCCGTGCGCGGTTCGACGACCCGTGGCGGCGCCGCGGCCCTTCGGCAATTGATCCGGCTGGGCCGGTCCGGCGAGGATCTGATCGTGACACCGGATGGGCCCAAAGGCCCTAGGCAGGTGGTCCAGATCGGCGTGGTGCAACTGGCCAAGACGACAGGCCTGCCCATCGTGCCGCTCACGTTCAGCTGCTCAAAAAAAAACTCTTCGCGAGCTGGGATCGCTTCCTGGTCCCATATCCCTTCAGCCGCGGCCTGTATTGCTGGGGCGATCCCATCTGGGTGCCGCGTGAGGCGACGGCGGACGAACTGGAAGCCAAGCGGCGTGAGCTGGAGTCGGCGCTGAACCGGATCACGGCGGAAGCTGATGAAAGGATAGCGAGTAGCTAATAGCTGACAGCTCAGAGTAAGAAGCTACCTGCTATTCGCTGCCTGCTGCTCGCTCAAACTCGATGTGGTATCTCGCCTACAATATTCTCCTGATCCTGGCATCTCCTGTCATTCTTCTGATTCTGCTCGCCAAGAAACGGTGCCGGCGGGGGTTGGCCGAAAGGCTCGGGTTATCTGGTTTTTCTGGTTTGTTTCGTTTTTCTAGTTTGTTTGGTTCCGAGGCACCAAATAAACCAGACAAACCAGATGAACCAGATAAACGAGTTCTCTGGGTCCACGCGGTTTCACTCGGCGAGGTGGTTGCCGTAACGCCGCTGGTGCACGCGCTGCGCAAGCGGTATCCACATGACCGCATCGTCGTCTCGACGGTGACCGAAACAGGACGGGAAGCGGTCGAGCAGCGGCTGGCCGGCGTGGCCGAGCATTGTTATGCCCCGCTGGATTTTCACTGGACGGTCTCGCAATTCGTCGACCGGCTTGCCCCCAGGGCGTTGCTGTTCGTGGAGACCGAGCTCTGGCCCAACCTGCTCCGCGCGTGTCACCGGCGGAGCATCCCGGCCATGATGATCAACGGCCGGCTCTCGTCCGATTCGTTTCGCGGATACCGACGGATCGCTCCGTTCATGAGGCAGCTTCTGGATGCCGTGACGCTCTGCCTGATGCAGTCCGATCGCGATGCGGAGCGAATCCGTGCGCTCGGGGCGCGCCCGTCGCGCGTGCAGAAGACGGGCAACATCAAATTCGATCAGCCGCTGCCGGATCCGAACGGCGTGACCGGCGGTGTCTCACGCGGCGCGCTGGGGCTGCAGGACGGCGAAGAATTGATCGTCGCAGGGAGCACGCATCCGGTCGAGGAAGACGCCCTGCTGTCCTGCTACGAAACCTTGCAGAAGGAGTTCTCTTCGCTGGTGCTGCTGCTGGCGCCGCGACATATCGAGCGGGCCCGGCAGGTTGAAGCCTCCGCCAGGGCTAAAGGCCTGGCTGTGCAGCGGCGCAGCGGGATGGACAACGGACAGACCGGCGCGGCGCCGGCGGGACGGCCGAGGGTGATCGTGCTCGATACCAGAGGCGAACTGGCGCAGGTCTATCAGCATGCCGTGCTGGCGTTTGTCGGGGGAACGCTCGTGCCTGTCGGCGGGCATAATTTGCTGGAGCCGGCCCTGTGGGGCAAGCCGGTATTCTTCGGTTCGCACACGGACCACTGCATGGAAGTCGCGGCTCTGCTGACTGGCGTGGGCGGTGGGATACAGGTGTCCGGCGAGCGTGAATTGATTGCCGGCATGGCGGCGCAGCTGCGTGACCGCGCGTCTTTGCAACGCATGGGGGAGGCAGCCATATCCGTGGTACTCGACAATCGCGGAGCCTTGCAGCGCAGTCTCGATCTGATCACCGGCATGCTGGAACGCACTCCGCCCGGGCGGCCTGCTGCGCTCCATCCGCATAGCCTGCTACCGCAGTGGCTGCTCAGTGCACTGGCGGTGCCCTACGGTGCGTGGGTTCGGACGCGCGCCGCGCTCTATCGGCTGGGCTGGCTGCGCAGCCGGCGACTGCCGTGTCGTGTTGTGAGCGTGGGGAACCTGACGGTCGGCGGAACCGGTAAAACGCCGGTGGTCATTGCGCTGGTGGAACAATTACTTGCACGTGGCCGGCGTGTCGGCGTGCTGAGCCGTGGTTATCGCCGGCAAAGTCGGCAGACCGAATTACTGGTGTCGGATGGCCGAACGGTACTGGTCGGACCTTCCGAGGCCGGTGATGAGCCCCATCTGATTGCCACGCGCTGCCCGCGTGCCATCGTGGCGGTGGGTTCGG
>JANOEZ010000537.1:0-2258 GCA_031413335.1 Nitrospirota bacterium | reverse complement strand
GACTCGCGCCGACGCTGATGCTGGGATCCGTCGTCGGCATGTAGAGCAGGTCGCCCTCCTCGAGCGGCGGCATGAACTCCGAGCCCAGCCGGCTCGCCGGGTAGATCGCCGACGCGCCCAGCAGCAGCGTCAAGAGCAACGTCGCGTAGGGGTGGCGCAGGACCAGCCGGAAGGCCGGGTCGTAGAGCCGCATCGACAGCCGGTTCAGCGGGTTGCGGTCCTCCGCCGGGATGCGGCCGCGGATCAGGTACACCATCAGCACCGGCACCACGGTGATGCCGAGAATCGCACCGGCCGCGATGGCGAGGGTCTTGGGCCGGATGAAATTCAGATCGCGCGGCTGTGGGTTCCACCCGGTTCCTATGAACTGCGTATCCGTCCCATTGGAAAAGGCGGCGGCCCGATCGGACACGAAACCGTGCATCCGGTGACCCTGCAGAGTGGTGAAACAAAGTTTTTCACGGAACTGGCGCTGCCGTAACGAATAGCGATGAACGAGGAACGCTGAACGATGAATGGAAAACGGTTCTTGAATACAGGAGGGACGGCCATGCTGAAGTCCCGCACACTCATCGTCCTGACAATCATGATGGCCGGCGGTCTGCTCGCCGGCTGTTCGTGGCTCGGGCACCGCACCCAGCCGGCCTGGGTCGAAGGAAACAGCGCAGACTATCCTGCCGATCGGTTTCTCCTCGGCGTCGGGCAGGCGGACTCGCGTCCCTCGGCAGAGGAGCGGGCCTATGGCGCCGTGTCCCGGATCTTCAAGGCCAAGGTGGAAGCGGAATCCAAGGATTGGGAATCGTTTCTGGTGTTGGAAGCCAGGGGAAAAGCAAATACCGAGCGCAGACTGACACTGGACCAGGTCACTCGCGTGTCCACGGACAAGGTCCTGGAAAGCGTCAACGTATTGGATGCCTGGATGAATCCTGATACCAGGCAGCACCATGTCCTGGCCGGCATGCAACGCGCGCAAGCCGGGACGGCCCTGACGGAGCGGTTGGCAGAATTGGACCGCACGATCGAAGCGGATCTGTCCGAGTCCCGCCAAGCGGCCGAGACGCTGGCCACGATCCGAAGCCAGCGGCGCGCGATCAAGAATCTCGTCCTGCGAGAGGCCTATAACGCCGATCTGCGTGTGATCCGGGCGAGCGGGCAGGGAACGCCGTCCCGATATCGCGTCACGGAGTTGACAGGAGCGCTCGAACAGTTTATGGCTGCACACCTATTGGTCGGCGTGGAGGTCCAGGGGGACCAGATCGAGCCGGTCCGCCGCGCCGTGATCGAGGGATTGATCAGGGAAGGGCTGCCGGTGACCGCCAAACCGGCCGGCACTGACGCGATGACCGGACGTGACGGAAGCAAACCGTTGGAGCTGCTGGTGAAGGGGACCGTGCGGCTGTTCGATGTCAACGTGCCCGATCCACGGTTCCGCTACGTCCGCTGGTGCAGCGATTTTGTCATTCTGGAACCAGCCACGCAGCACGTCGTCGGCGCCGTGTCCCGCGGAGGCCGGGAGGGGCATCTGACGCAAGGTGAGGCCACGGCCAAGGCCGTCCGAGTCATGCAACAGGAGGTCTCATCGGAACTGGCCAAAACCCTGGCCGGCTACGTCTACGGCGACCAGGACCAGCCGGTGAATCTTCCGCCGGCTGCATGCCCGCAAAGCGCGCCTGCGTCGACGCCTGGCGGCGCGCACGGAGATGAAGCGCCGGCCGTTCAAAAACCACCGCTATGAGGAGACGATGAAGAAACGCCCGATTCGTTCCGATGCATCCGAGTCCCCGGACTCGGGGTCCCGCCGCAAGACCCCCAGCCGCGTCTCCAAGCAACGGGCCGTGGAGCGGCTCAAGCGAGACACGGAGGCGGTCAACCAGGCCAGTCTCCTGACCACACTCCGACGGCAGGGCTATGAAGAACTGCCGATCGAAGAAATTCAGGATCGCCTGTCCAAGCTCCGCACAGCATTGGCCGAATTCATCGTCTCAAGGAGAGCCTATGCCTCGACTATCCATGAGCGCTTCTACTACAACCGCGGATACGCTGCTGCGACAGGCGGGCTCGCCGCTCAGTCCCTCGGCGTACTGTTTCAAGTACGCCTCGGTCCTTCACGACTCCACGCGCCCGTCTCGCGACGCGTCTGCGCGATTTCGCAACGAACCGTCATGAATAGTCGAGGCTAACCCATGCCCTATTATTACTTTGATTCGACGGCGCTGGTGAAGCGGTACAGCCGCGAACGGGGCTCCCGCATCGTCAAC
>JANOEZ010000536.1:0-1648 GCA_031413335.1 Nitrospirota bacterium | reverse complement strand
GCGTCTCTTTGCCGATGTCCTGATGACACCGGCCTTCGATCCGGCGCGGGTCGAGCTGGCCAAATTGCAGACGATTGAGGGCATCCGCCGCCGGCAGGATCAACCGCAGTCCATTGCCGGCCGCGAGTTTGCCAAACTGCTCTATGGCCCGGAACATCCCTATGCGCGGGAAAGCACGGTCGAATCCGTCTCGAAGATCACGCGCGACGCTCTGCTGGCGTTCCATGCGAAGACCGTCCATCCCAACGGCATCATCCTCGGTGTGACGGGCGATTTCGACAAGGCGGCGATGCTGGCGCTGCTCAACGAGACGTTCGGCGGATGGAAAAAAGGCGAGGTGCCGCCGATCGTGCTGCCGCCCGTCGCTGCGGATGTCGCGCGTGCCAATAAGACGGTCGTGCGCTTTGTCGGAAAAAGTACCTCGCAAACGCATCTCAGAGTCGGTCATCTGTCCATTAAAGAGGACGATCCTGATTATCCGGCGCTGACGGTCCTGAACGATATCCTCGGCGGCAGTTCCTTCCGCAGCCGCCTGTTCAACGATGTGCGTACGAAACGGGGCCTGGCCTATTCGGTCGGCAGTTCGTTCCGTGCCGGCGTGCGCGAGCGGGGCGTGCTGGCCATGCGGGCCGAGACGAAGGTGGAATCCACGCAGGAGGCGATCAGCCGCCTGACGGCCTACCTGGAGCAGCTCCGCGCGCAGCCGGTCACCGATGAAGAACTGGCCGAAGCGAAGGAAGCTTTCGTGTACTCCTTCGTCTTTTCCTTTGCCAGCCCGTCGGCCATCGTCGGCCATCGTCGGCCGGCTAATCGACCTGGAATATGACGGCTTGCCCAAGGATTTTATCCAACAGTTGCGGGACAAGGTCGTGAAGCTGACGAAGGATGATCTATTGGCTGCCGCCCGGAAGCATTTGCATCCGGATCAGTTGCGGATTCTCGCCGTCGGCCCGCCGAACGCGCTGGTGCCCCTGCTCTCCAGTTTCGGCGAGGCGAAGGAAATCAAGCTTCCTCCTGAAGGATAGCGGTATGCAGATCACCGTCGTTCATGGCAGCATTCTCGACGCTGAGGCACAGGTGATCGTGAATGCGGCGAACAGCCTGGGCCTCATGGGCGGCGGGGTGGCCGGCGTGATCAAGCGGGCCGCGGGTGCGGAAGTCGAACGCGAAGCCGTGAAGGATGCGCCAATTCGGGTTGGGAAAGCCGTGCTGACATCGGGTGGGAAAACGAAGTTCAAAGGCATTATTCACTCCCCGACGATGTCGGAACCGGGAATGCACATTCCCGTCGAAAACGTGGCGTTTGCGATGGGTGCCGCGCTGATGCTGGCGGATGAAAAAGGCTTTATGTCTATCGCATTCCCCGGCATGGGCACCGGCATCGGCGGCGTGGCGCATGCGGATGCGGCCAAGTTGATGGTGAAAACGGTGCGAGCCTTTTCGCCGCGCGCGCTCAAGTCGGTGGTGTTGGTGGACATTGATCCTGAAATGGTCGCCGCATGGCGGGATTGTCTAGCTGATAGCAAATAGACAGCAGCTCCGAACCAGAAATCAGGATTGATAATCAGACTTTCTTCTGTGCTGTTAGCTATTCGCTACTCGCTATGAGCTTGTTATGCCGTTAGAAGACGATTTCTGCGACATCATC
>JANOEZ010000535.1:0-5152 GCA_031413335.1 Nitrospirota bacterium | reverse complement strand
AAGGCGCCCATGATGGAACCAACCGACACGTAGTGGGTGGATAGCACACCCACTGCGAAGAAAACGCCGGCGATGGCCACGGCTAGCGGCTCGAAAACGAGGAACACGCCGGCCGAGGTGGCCACGCCCTTGCCACCGCGAAAGTTCAGCCAGACCGGATACATGACGCCAGCCCTTCCACCACGCTGCGTTCCTGCGCCGACAGATTCGGCAGTCGCACCAGGGCCTTGGCGATCTCCGCCTGCTTGATGTCCTCCGCCCGATTGCGCAACGCGACAATCGTCGGGGTCACTTCCAGCGATTTCAACCACTGGAGGATCTGCCCCACTTCCTCTTCCACGATCCGCTCCGCCTTCACCGCCTCCCGCCGCCGCTCCTCCAGATTTTGCTCCACGCGCGTTTCCAGATCGTCAATATCGAACAAAAAGGCATTGTCGATATCCTTGACGGCCGGGTCGATATTGCGCGGCACCGAGATATCGATCAGGAAGATCGGCCGGTTCATCCGGCGTCGCACCGCCTGCTGCACGTCCTCGACACCGATGAGATAGTGCGACGCGCCGGTCGAACAGAGCACGATGTCGGCCTCCGCCATTTCATGCCGGAAATTCTCGAACGGAACCGAGGCGGCATTGAACCGACGGGCCAACTCGACCGCGCTCGAGGCATCGCGGGTCGTGATGGACACTTTCCGGACTCCCTGATCGACGAGATGCTGGGCCGCCAGTTTGGCCATCTCTCCGGCCCCCACGAGCAGCACGGTTTTCTCGCTCAAATTCGAGAAGATCTTCTTGGCCAGCTCGACCGCCGCATAACTGACGGAGACCGCTGTCTCGGCGATTTTTGTTTCCGTCCGCACCCGCTTGGCCACTGAAATGGACTTCCGGACCAGCTTGTTGAGCACGACACCGCTGGCCTTGTGATTCAGCGCCACCTCGAAGGCGTCTTTCAACTGTCCGAGAATCTGCGGTTCCCCGACGATCATCGAGTCGAGGCTCGCCGCCACCCGGAACAAATGCCCGATCGCGCGATCGCCGGTGTAGCCGTACAAATGCGGCGTCAGTTGTTCGGACGACAACGAGAAATGCGTGTCGGAGAAAAATTCCTGGACCCGGGCATGGCCCTCCTCGATCTGCTCGACCACGGCATACACTTCCACCCGGTTGCACGTCGACAGCAGAAACCCTTCCTTGATTCCCGCATAGGTACGGAGGCGTGCCAGCGCTTCGTCCAGACGGCTTTCCGGCACCGCCAGTTTCTCCCGGACTTCCACCGGCGCAGTCTTATGACTCAATCCGACGACAATAATCTGCATAGAATTATAGTACGGGCCCGTGGCCCTTCAAGACCACGCCGATCAGCGTGAGCACGATGCCCACAAACCCGATGATGGTCAGATAGGCTGCCCGCTTGGCCCGCCACCCGACCGTGATCCGTCCCAGCAACACGACAAAATAAAACGCCCAGGTCACCAGCGCCCAGACCTGTTCCGGATTCCAATTCAGGTAGGCCCCGCGCGCCACCTCCGCCGACAGCGCGCCCGCGATGATGCCGAGCGTGAGCAACGGAAATCCCGTCACGATCGCCAGTTGGTTCAAATGATCGAGGAAGTCCAGCGGCGGCAGCTTGGCATAGAGCGCATTGAACTGCTTGGACTTCAGCAACCAATCCTGAATGAGATACATCAAGCCCGCGGCAAAGGCGACGGCAAACCCGACCGTCCCCAGCATGCTCAGCGTCACATGCACCCAGACAGTCCTCAGCACCGGCGCCGTCGTCTCCCTGGGCAACGTGGCGGCCCAGATCAACGACAGCAGCGCAAGCGGAAGAAGAAACGACCCCATCACGTGAATATGATGCCGCACATCCACCCACAAAAAGACGAGCACCAGCGCCCAGGCAAAAAATGAGAGCGCATCGTGGAAGCTGATCAGCGAGACGGAACCGGCCTCGACCATCCGAGCCAGCAAGGCAACCGTGTGCATGAGAAACCCGACACCGGTGATCCCCAGGGCAATTTTGGAGAGCGTGTCGTCACGCCGGGACAGATACGCCGAAGAAAAGGCGGTCCCCCCCAGATAGAGGGCGATCGTGGCCATGAAAAAAATAGCCGACATCCTGCCTATCCTCGCAAATTATCAGAAGAAATCGGAATTGTGGATTATAGCCTTAGAAAAACAAGCCCGTCAAGAAAAGCCGTGTCGATTGCGGCAATCTACGACCTGGCGAGATAGTCACGAAGAGCCTGCGCCGTACTGGGAAAAGCCAGATCGGTCCATGGAATCGTGGAAGGCGCGAACGTGCCCGCGTCGAGCGTCTCATCACCGGCCGCAAGAAGACCCCCGATCACGTCGGCCATGTAGACGATAATGATCACGGGATGATCCGCATAGGAGTAAATGTTCAGCAGACCGGTGAGACGTACATCGAGATGGCTCTCTTCCCTGGTTTCCCGAATGGCCGCGTCCTCGACCCGTTCGCCCCGATCCACAAACCCGCCCGGGAACACCCATTTCCCGTACGCCGGCTCGATGCCGCGCTTCAGGAGCACCAGCTTCCCATCGAGTTCGGCAATCGTGCCGACCGCCACTTTCGGGTCGAGAAAAAAGACGAACCGGCAGGATTGGCAGACGAGACGTTCGGGCTCCGATGCCTTGATCGCACGACGGCCCAACTGACCTCCGCATTTCGGACAAAAGGCATAGTTGCCCCTGATCCACTCCTCGTGCGGTTCGATGAGAAACGTCGAGTCCATATCGATCCAGCCTCACTGTCGGGCATCGTAGCACAGCGTGTATGGACCGCCTAGCCTGCCACGCAGTCACCCGTTCGACTTTCGGTCTCTCAACACGATAGGATCGCGCCTCGCGGGCACACTCGTTATGACAGGCTCTCTGTACATCGTCAGCACGCCGATCGGGAATCCCGACGACCTGTCACGGCGCGCGATCAGCACGTTCAAGACCGTGGCCGTCATTGCCGCGGAAGATCCGCAATGCACCCAGGCGCTGCTGGCCCGGCACGGCATCACGACCCCGCTCACCAGCTATCAGAACGACAACAAGGAGGAGAAAATTCCGGTGCTTATCCAGCGGATGCGGGAGGGACAGAGCGTGGCCCTCGTGTCGGATGCGGGCACGCCTGCCATTGTGGATCCGGGCACCCTGCTCATTCGCGAAGCCCTGCGCCAACACATTCCTGTCGTCACCGTTCCAGGCCCCTCCGCACTCCTGGCTGCGCTCCCAGCGTCGGGGCTTTCTGGCGATGCGTTCATATTTATCGGGCCATTGCCTTCGCGGGTGGTCAAGAGCCGGACACTGCTCCGCTCGCTTCGTGCTGAACAGCGAACCATCGTCTGCTACGAATCCGCACTCCGCCTGGCGGCGACCTTGCAAACCCTTCGTGATGAATTCGGAAACCGCCGCATCGCTGTCGCCTGCAATCTGACCACACCGATGGAACAATGGCTCCGCGGAGAGATTGACGACATCATCCGCAAAGAAACCGCGCACACGGTTCAGGGAGAACTGACGCTGGTGATTGAAGGCGCTCGACTGGGAGGGCGGACTCGGATGAAGCGGAAAAAGAAGTAGCGTTTATTCGCAGCGTTTTCTGATGACGACCCGGTAGGCACGATCGAACGATTCCTGCCGCAACACGGTGTGCCCATCGTCGCTCACGCTACGGGGCACATTTCGAATCGGGTCCCCGTCGTCCAGAATGACTGCCAACACCTGCCCGGCACCCATCGTTTCGAGCTTCAGCTTGGTCTTGACAAAGTTATACGGGCAGATCACTCCGCGCAGATCCAGTTCGGCATCCGCTTTTGCGTCAGCGTCTCGTTTCTCGTCGGCCATGGTAGAAGTTCTCGCCTGTCTTGCGCTCATGGTAACAAGGCGGTTGGGCACGGAACAAGGTCGCTAGCGGACCTCTGAAAATAAATCGGGGGCGCTGTTTCCAGCGTCCCCGATCAATCTATCTCTACGAAACGATGCTTACTGCTTGATCAAATTGGGCTTGGTGGCATCCGTCCCGTAATCGGACTTGTTCGCCTGCCCGTTATCGCCCCAGCCCGGCTGCGGTGCGCAGTTCCAACAAGGCGCCGCACCCGTGAAATCACCGATCGTGGTGTGGACTGACCCGCCCTTGACTTCGCCTGGCAGAACCTGTCCGACAATCCCACCGGTGCCGGAGCCGGAATTCGTCACAATCCCACGCTCCGTCGAGGGGTCCGGCCGCTGTCCGAGACCACCAAAACCGGCCAGCTTCTCGTTGCCTCGAAGCACGGTGACTTCCCGAACCAGCTTCCGCCCGGTCCCAAACAACTGCGCAGCCGTCGTCTCTTCACGAACGGCAAGCATGACGTCATCCCCAGCATTGAGCATTTTCACCTGCTCCATGTTGGTATGGTCATCCATGTATGCGGTGAGGGAATTCATCGCCCCTCCACCGGCCCGGCCTTCGTCGTGCGAGCTGCCACCCGTTTCCAAGTGAATCTTGTGGCCGGGAACATCAATGGCCAGAATCCGACCGTAAATATTCTCAGGCGCCGAGAGCCGTTCCAGGAACGCGCTCTTGTCAAACGTCTGAACACGGTTCGCCGAACCGGAGACGTCGCCGACGCTATTGCCGACGCCGAACCCGGATCCTGACGAACTCTGCGGCAGACGCTCCTGGGCTCCTGCCACACTCACGGAGCCAATAAACAAAACCACAGCTCCTAGTGCCAACACTTTCCGCATGTGCTGCCTCCTTGTGAGTTGAACGATGAAGGGGGTCAATAAGTAACGACAAGTACCGACAAATTGATGACTAATTCCTCATCAAGCAGAACGCACTATAGGCCAAGCCAAAAGCCGTGTCAAGAGGTAATCTGGGCACTGCGCCGGAACGTGAATTTGGCAAAAAACAGACGTCCATTGAAGGGGTTATTCGCTGTGTCCATCGGCTGAAAAGCCCTGGGAAATAGCCGCCGGCTCAAGCGAAGCGTGGCCATGGCATGGTGGTATGGTGCCCGGAGGGAGGATCGAACTCCCACTCTCTTGCGAGAACCAGATTTTGAGTCTGGCGCGTCTGCCAGTTCCGCCATCCGGGCGCCGCGTTTTTCCTTCACGCGATCACTCATTTCCTAACATGATCGTTGCAACCCGTC
>JANOEZ010000534.1:0-5380 GCA_031413335.1 Nitrospirota bacterium | reverse complement strand
GACGAAACCGGCAAGCAGGCGGGCGATTTGAAACCGGTGCCGCTCAACGTCAGCTTCATTGACGCCGAGGCGATCACCTATGGCAACTCATATTTTTACGTCGTCACTTCGCAATCCGATCCGAGCAAGGCCGAATCGAATACGCTGATGCGTTTCGCTTTCGATCCGCAAACCCAAACGCTGCGGGGCGCGCAGGCCGAAATCGTTAGTGACTTGCGCGGCTTCCTGCTCAAGAACGTGCCCGAACTCAGAAAGACCGTCGTCAACATCAAGAAGGGGCTTGAGCTGGTCTTTCCCAAGGCGACGATCACGGTGGACATCGCGGATGACGAGGAGCACCGCTCCAACAAAATCATCTGCACGGTCCTGACCAACGGGACGAAGCGCAGCCAGGAGATCACGCACGATGTCGTGGCCTCGGCCGAGTTTCGCGAGTTGCAAAAGCTGTCGCCGTCCGCGATCGGCCTGGGCCGCCCGCCCTACAAGCTGAAGGCCAAGGACGTGCAGGCGCAATACACCGGCACGGGTGACCTCGTCCGAGGCATTCTCGAGATCGGCAAGCAGGGGTTGAGCATCCAGCGGTACAAGGGTCTGGGCGAGATGAACCCGACCCAGCTCTGGGAAACGACGATGGATCCCGAGAAGCGCTCGCTCATGCAGGTCACGCTTGAGGATCTGGCCGGCGTGGACGAAGTCTTCTCCGTCCTGATGGGCGACGAAGTGGAGCCGCGCCGTGAATTCATCCAGAAGCACGCGCTCGAAGTCAGGAACCTCGACGTCTAAACGTTATTCGTTACACGGTAATCGCGTGAGAAAACAGGAATCTCACAATCCGGTTCTGCGTTTAACGGTTCACGTGTAACGAGTAACGGCTTTTTAGGGAGACCAATGCCCCTCGACGAACGCCTAGCCCAGATTGCCATCGAAGACGAGATGCGCTCGTCCTATCTCGATTACGCCATGAGCGTGATCGTGGGACGTGCCCTCCCCGACGTGCGCGACGGCATGAAGCCGGTCCATCGCCGCATCCTCTACGGCATGAACGAGATGGGCCTCGCGCACAACCGAGCCTACCGCAAGTCGGCCAAGATCGTCGGCGAGATCATGGGTAATTACCACCCCCATGGCGACTCGGCGATCTACGACACGCTCGTCCGCATGGCGCAGGACTTCAACATGCGCTACATGCTGGTGGACGGCCAGGGCAACTACGGCTCGATGGACGGCGACCCGCCGGCGGCCATGCGCTACACCGAGGCGCGCATGACCCGGATGGCCGAGGAGATGCTGGCGGATATCGACAAGGAGACGGTGGACTTCGGGCCGAACTACGACGAGTCCCGCACCGAGCCGCTGGTGTTGCCGGCCCGGGCGCCGAATCTGCTCATCAACGGCGCGGGCGGCATCGCCGTCGGCTACGCCACGAACATCCCGCCCCACAATGTCGCGGAGGCCATCAATGGCCTCATCACATTGATCGACGATCCGGAGACGACGATCGCGCAGCTGATGAAGGACATCCCCGGCCCCGACTTCCCAACCGCCGGGTTCATCTACGGCACGGGCGGCATCAAGCAGGCCTATGAGACTGGCCGCGGCCTCTTGACGTTGCGGGCCAAGGTGAACGTCGAGGTGGACGAGCGGACGGACCGCAACCGCCTCATCGTCACCGAGATCCCCTACCAGGTGAACAAGGCGACCCTGATCGAAAAGATCGCCGACCTGACCCAGGACAAGAAGATGGAGGGCATCTCCGATCTGCGCGACGAGTCGGACCGGGACGGCGTCCGCATCGTGATCGAGCTCAAGAAAAACGAAATTCCACAGGTCGTGCTGAACAACCTGTTCAAGCACACGCAGCTCCAGACGACGTTTGGCGTTATCATGCTGGCCCTGGTCAACAACCGGCCGGAAGTGCTCAATCTCAAGCAGGTGCTCGAGCACTTCGTCGCGCACCGGCGTGAAGTGGTCGTCCGCCGCACGGCGTTCGAGCTGCGCAAGGCCGAAGAGCGGGCCCATATCCTCGAAGGCCTCAAGATTGCGATCGACAACCTGGACGCGGTCATCAAGCTGATCCGCGGCTCCGCCTCGCCGGAAGCGGCGCGCGGCGGCCTGATGCGGCAGTTCCTGTTGAGCGAGGCTCAGTCCAGCGCGATCCTCGACATGAAGCTGCAGCGCCTCACGCAGCTCGAGCGCAACAAACTGATCGAGGAATACCAGGAACTGCTGAAGCGGATCGAATACTTCAAATCCGTGCTGGCCAGCGAGCCGCTGGTCCGCAAGATCATCAAGGATGAGCTGCTGGCGGTCAAGGAAGCCTACAAGGACGAGCGGCGCACGCAGATCGTGAAGGAAGAGGCGGAGATCAGCGTCGAAGACCTCATCGCCGTGGAAGAAGTCGTCGTCACGGTCTCGCATGCCGGCTACATCAAGCGGAACCCGGTGTCGCTCTACCGCGCGCAACGGCGCGGCGGCAAGGGCAAGATCGGCATGGGCGTGCGCGACGAGGATTTCGTCGAGACGCTCTTCACGGCTTCCACGCACGATTATCTCTTATTCTTTACGGACGCGGGCAAGGTCTACTGGCTCAAGGTCCACGAGCTTCCGGAGGCCGGCCGCGCAGCCAAGGGCAAGGCGCTCGTGAATCTCCTCGCGCTCAAGAATGACGAAAAAGTCACGGCCACCCTGCCCGTGAAGGAATTCCTGGCAGACCAGTTCGTCATCATGGCGACCAAGCAGGGTATCATCAAGAAGACAGAGCTCTCCGCCTACGGCAATCCGCGGGTAGGCGGCATCATCGCGCTGACGCTGGACGAGGGCGACAAGCTGATCGGCGTGCAGATCACGGACGGATCGCGGGAAATTCTCCTGGGCACGAAGCAGGGCATCGTGATCCGGTTCAAGGAGGACGAGGCCCGCCCGATGGGCCGCACGGCGCATGGCGTGCGGGGCATCACCCTGGAGGAAGGGAACGAGGTGATCGGCATGGAGACGATCACGCCGGATTCCACCACGGCCATCCTGACGATCACCGAAGGCGGATTCGGCAAGCGGACACCGGTCGCGGAATACCGCATCCAGGGCCGCGCCGGCAAGGGCATCATCAGCGTCAAGACGACGGAGAAGACCGGACTGGCCGTCGGATTCCTCCAGGTGCGCGACGACGACGAGATCATGCTGATGGCGGCCATGGGCAAAATTCTCCGGTGCAAAGTGAACGACATTCGCGAGATTGGCCGGAACACGCAGGGCGTCCGCGTCCTCGAATTGGACGGCGAGGCCGACCGGGTCGTCGGCGTGGCCCGTATCGCCGAGCACGAAGAGGAAGTTCCCGAGAACGGCAACAACGGCGGGTAAACGCAACCTCCCCGTCCGGCTGTCCGAAATCGTGTTCCTTCCCCGTCTCAAGCTTCATGGAACAGGCATCCCCCTCCACAGCGCCTCCCAAAAAAGAGCTCGACACAGTCGTCAAGCTCGGCTTGGGCGTCTTCATCGGCGCCTTTGTGCTGATCTGGGGCGGCATGTTTCTCACGAGACCCGACCGGACAATTCCACCCTACAGCATCGGCTCACAGGAAGGCGCGTCGGTGGCCGTGCACGTGCCGTCCTGGACCAGCGACACGGAGATCGAAACGCTCATCTACCGGTTTCAGAGGGTTGCGCACGAGGGGCGCGAGTTTGCGCGGATGAAGATCCAGCCGACGACGAAGACCGATCCGGCCGGACGCTATCAACGGATCACGATTTATGTCTTCGCCAACGACCACTGGACCGAGCCGGATCTGCTGCACCGCTATCTGTCGTCGGAAACCTCCCGCGATCCGGCTGAACAGGCTTTCAAGACCGAGTTCGAAAAGACCGTGCGGGGCTATTACCGTCTCGAAGGCATGACCGAGGAAGGCCGGATCGGCAGGATATACGAAGCACTCCAGGGAACGGAGACGGCGGGCACCGCCGCCTCCGCACGTCTCCTGTTCAAGGGGCCGGTGACGGCGGCACTCAGCTCACCGGATGCGTCGGCAGACAAGCCGGCGTCCTCACTCTCACCGTTTTGATCGGGCCTGTTGCTGCGTCAGCGACTGCGCGATCACGTCTGTCAGCCGTGCCCGCAACTCCGGATCGGTGATAACCGCCGCGTGCGCCTCGGCCTCCGCAAGCGATTGCGAGGAGGGAGCCTGGGCAGGCGCATCGTCCGACTCCTCTGCCTTCAGCACAGGCTCGGCGCGGTTCATGGTTCCCACCCGCAGCACGACATCCGTAATGAGGGGCCTTCCCGCCGCGGCATTGACCTTCGCGATCAGTTCCGGTTTCAGAAACATCAGGTGCTGGATCCACACCGAACTCTCCGCGACCAGGTAGAGCTTCTTGAACTTGATCTGATCGGGCCTCGTGTGGGCGGCGACCGGCTCGCCGGCGATCTCGGGCCAGTTCTTCAGGAGCTTGTGCTCGAACAGCTTCGCCTCCATGCCGTGGCGGCGCGCGATGCCGCTTAGCACCGAGGCGATCGAGTCGAAGAAGGACTGTGCAGCCATGGGGGTATCTTAAACGCGAGTCATCACGTCGTAAAGTCCGAAAGTCATAACGTCGAGGCATCGCTTTCTAGGACGTGATGGCTGATAGACTTTGTGACTGTTCCGCGCCCCGCGTAGTATAGTGGCGCGTCATGGCCAAGGAAAAGAATAAAGACACGGGTGAAAAGGTCGTGGCGACAAACCGCAAGGCGTTTCACGACTATCACATCGAGGACAGGCTCGAAGCCGGAATCATGTTACGGGGCACGGAGGTTAAATCACTGCGCGACGGCCTCGTGAACCTCCGGGACAGCTACGCCAGCGTGACCCACGGCGAGGTGTTCCTGCACAACTGCCACATCAATCCCTACAGCCACGGGAACATCATGAATCACGAGCCGCTCCGGACGCGCAAACTGCTCCTCCATCAAAAAGAAATCACCCAGCTTATCGGCAAGACGCAGCTGAAGGGCCTCACGCTCATTCCCCTCCGCATCTATTTCAATCCGCGCGGGCACGCCAAGGTGGAACTCGCGCTCGCCAAGGGCAAGAAGCAGTACGACCGCCGCGCGACCATTAAAGAGCGTGAGGCGGGCCGCGAAGTCGAGCGGGCCATGAAAGATAAGCGCCGGTAACCGCCTCCAGCCATTTCCCAGATCATCTCCAACCGTCCGGTTTATCTGGCTAATTCGTATTGGCGTAAGGGCCAAGCAAAATCAACGACTACCCTATTGCCGGCGGGGCGGTGGCGGATCGATGGATGCGGCACACGTCGCGCGGCCGCATTTTCACCAGCGCGATCGGCATGGCGCTTTTTCTGCCCGCGTTGTTCGGTGTGGGCAATGCGAACATCCTCGGAATGGCCATTG
>JANOEZ010000533.1:0-7578 GCA_031413335.1 Nitrospirota bacterium | reverse complement strand
GGATCGAGCATGGCGCTAAGGTGACACTGACCGTCGACGCGACTGGGACATTCGCAGCGGCCGCCGGGCGCGTGACCGGGCTCACTTGGAAGCAGAAGGACGCGCGCGAGCAAGGCACCGTGAACCCGGCGTCCGAAGTCGAAGCGCTGGTCACGCTCAATCGCGCGGAACTGGCCGCGGAACCGAAGGAGCTTACGGACGCGGCGATCGGCACGCTCCCCGACGGCGACCCGCCCGCGAAGCTCACCGATCTGAAGCTCGCCGATCTGAAGGGCCGGTACGTCATCACGCACTCGCGCGACTGGTACGCGGCCGGCCCCAGCATGTCGTAGACGCTCAACGCCCAACCGTATATCAGCAGGCCCGGCGCCACGCCGAAGGCGACCAGATCGGCCAGCGAATCGTACTCCACGCCGAACTGGCTGGTGCTGTTTGTCCAGCGGGCCGATTTGCCGTCCAGCATGTCGAAAATCAGCGCGACCATGATCGCGATGGCGGCAGCCAGGTAATGGCCCTGGAACACCGCCAGGATTGCGAACAGGCCGCTGAACAGATTGCCCGTCGTCAACAGATTCGGGATCAGATAGACGGCCCGGCGCCGCCTGGGCTCTTTTAAAAACGGTGTGCGCATCTCACAGTTCTCCCAGCAACGTTTCCCCGCCCTTCACGTGGTCACCCACCTTCACCTTCAGCTTGGTACCCACGGGCAAAAATACATCCATCCGCGACCCGAACCGGATCAGGCCGAACCGCTCGCCGCAGGCCACCGTATCGCCCGGCGCCACCCAGCAGACGATCCGGCGCGCAATCAGGCCGGCAATCTGCACGCAGAGCACCCTGGCTCCCTGCGCCGCCCGGATGAACAACGCATTCTGCTCGTTCTGCAGCGTCGCCTCTGGCCGGCTGGCCACAAAAAACTGGCCGGGCTGATAGGCGACCTGCTCCACCGTCCCCTGGCAGGGGATGCGGTTCACATGCACGTCGAAGATATTCAGGAAGATGCTGATTCGCACGCTCGTGTCTTTGAGAAAGCGCGGTTCAGATTCCTCGCAAATCTCGACGATCTTCCCGTCTCCCGGCGCCACCACCGCCCGATCGGATGCCGGCGCCGACCGTTGGGGATTCCGGAAGAACCAGGCGGTGAAGAGCGCCACCACGCCGAATGCGGCTGCGAGACCCGTCCACCCCAGCACTCCCGCGGCCACGGCTGGAATACCGGCGGCGGCCACGAATGGAAGCCCTTCCCTGACGATCGGTATGCCGACTGCGCGATCAGACACGTAATCAGTTCTTATTTTTGTCGACGAGTTTACCGCTCTTCAGCCACGGCATCATGGCGCGCAGCTTGGCGCCCACATCCTCAATCGGATGGGCCTCGCCCTTCTTGAGCAGCGCATTGTAGACCGGACGGTTCGCCTGGTTTTCCAGCACCCACTCCTTGGCAAACTGGCCATTCTGGATCTCTTTCAGGATCTTCTTCATTTCCGCTTTCGTCTTCTCCGTCACGATCCGCGGCCCGCGTGTCACGTCGCCGTATTTCGCGGTCGTGCTGATCGAATAGCGCATGTTCGCAATGCCGCCCTCGTAAATCAGGTCCACGATCAGTTTCACCTCGTGCAGGCACTCGAAGTAGGCCATCTCGGGCGAATACCCCGCCTCGACCAGCGTCTCGTAGCCCGCCTGAATCAGCGACGTCAACCCGCCGCAGAGCACAACCTGTTCGCCGAACAGATCGGTTTCCGTCTCCTCGCGGAAGTTCGTCTCGATCACGCCGGCCCGGCCGCCGCCGATCGCACTGGCATAGGCCAGCCCGACCGTGCGAGTGTAGCCGCTGGGGTCCTGATGGATCGCCAGCAGGCACGGCACGCCGCTGCCCTTCGTATACTCCGACCGGACGAGATGCCCGGGGCCCTTGGGCGCCACCATGAACACGTTGACGCCGGCCGGCGGGACGATCTGGCCAAAATGGATGTTGAAGCCATGCCCAAACGCCAGGTAGGCGCCGTCCTTCAAATTGGGCGCAATGGACTGGCGGTAGATGGCCGCCTGCGCCTCGTCCGGCGCCAGGATCATGACGACATCAGCCGCCTTCACGGCGTCGGCCACCGGCATCACTTTCAGCCCGCTCTGCTCCGCCTTCTTCCACGAGCTGCCCTCGCGGAGACCGACAATGACGTTGACGCCGCTTTCCTTCAGGTTCAGCGCATGCGCGTGCCCCTGGCTGCCGTAGCCGACGATGGCGACTTTCTTACCCTTGATCTGCTGTAAATCAGCATCCTTGTCGTAATAGACCTTCATCATTCACTCCTCACCTAAAAATGTAACTGGACTGCGCGCGGCAGGCAGGAAACCCGCTATTCCTTGGCGACCCGCTTCGGCTGCGCCACGGCCGGCCGGATCGGCTCCCGTGCGATCGCCACGCGGCCGGTCCGGATCAGCTCCTTGATGCCGAGCGGCTGCAGAAGATGGATGATCGCCTCAATCTTCTTGATGCTGCCTGTGACTTCAATCGTGTAGGTGCCCGGCGTCGAATCGATGATGTTCGCGCGGAAGATATCCGCGATGCGCAGGGCCTCGGCCCGGTCCTCCGGCTTCGTGTGCACCTTGATCAGCGCCGTTTCCCGCTCGACGAACTCGTTTTCATTGAGATCCACCACCTTGATCACGTCGATCAGCTTGTTCAACTGCTTGACGATCTGCTCGATGATCCGGTCGTCTCCGGACGTCACGATGGTCATCATGGATGTGGACGGATCGAGCGAGGGCGCCACCGAGAGGCTCTCAATATTAAAGCCACGCCCGCTGAACAGGCCGGCCACCCGCGACAGCACGCCGAATTTGTTTTCCACTGTGACGGAAATGATGTGTTCCATAAAGATAGCCCGTAGCTAATAGCTGGTAGCGAATAGTTCCGGAGTTCCGGCTCCGAGCTGTTTGCTATTCGCTATTAGCTGTTCGCTTTGCATCACGCAGTTAAGATCGTGTCCTTGTCTTCGCCGGCCACCGGCGTTCCGGCCTTCCCGGCCTTCTGCCTCTGCTTGAGCTCCGGCGGATCGCATAACGTCATCTCGTGGTTGCAGCCGCCGGCCGGGATCATCGGATAGCAGTTTTCGTACTGGTACACCGGCACGTCCAGGAACACCGGCCGGTCGATGGAGATCGCCTGCTTGATCGCGTCGTCCAATTCCGACACCTTGCTCGCGCGCAACCCCACCGCGCCGTAGGCCTCGGCCAGCTTCACGAAGTCCGGATAGACACCGAGCCGGCTGGAGGCGTAGCGGCCTTCGTAGAAGAGGTCCTGCCACTGGCGGACCATGCCGTGGAACCCGTTGTTGATGACGATCACCTTCACCGGCAGCTTATTCTCAACCGCCGTGGCCAGTTCCTGCGTATTCATCTGCACGCTGCCGTCGCCGGCCACGCAGAGCACCAGCTTGTCGGGGAACGCCGCCTGCGCGCCCATCGCGGCTGGGAAGCCGAAGCCCATGGTCCCGAGCCCGCCGGAGGTCAGCCAGCGGTTCGGCTTCGCCAGCTTGAAGTACTGCGCCGCCCACATCTGGTGCTGCCCGACGTCGGTCGAAACAATCGGATCGCGGTCCTTCGTCAGCTCGTAAAGCCGCTTGATCACGTGCTGCGGCTTGATGGCCTCGTTCGGATCCTGCTCGTAGGCGAGCGGATGCGCCGCTCTCCACTCGTTGATCTGGTCCCACCAGGGCTTCCGCAGCGCCTTCTGCTCACCATTGACGGTCGCGCGCAACGTCTGGATCAACTCGCGGAGCACGGTCTTGCAGTCGCCCACGATCGGCACGTCCACGTTGACGTTCTTCCGGATCGAGGTCGGGTCGATGTCGATGTGAATGACCTTTGCGTGCGGACAGAATTCCGACACCTTGCCGGTCACGCGATCGTCGAACCGCGCGCCGACCGCGATCACGAGGTCGGAATAGTGCATCGCCATGTTGGCCCAGTAGGTCCCGTGCATGCCCAGCATGCCCATGGAGAGCGGGTGCTCGCCGGGAAATCCGCCCAAGCCCATCAACGTCATGTCCACGGGAAGCTGGCACATCTCGGCCAGCTCGATGACTTCCTGCGAGGCACCCGAGAAGATCACGCCGCCGCCGATGTAGAGGATCGGCTTGCGGGACTTGGCGATCAATTCGGCCGCCTGCTTGATCTGCCACTTATTGCCCTCGTACACCGGGTTATAGCCCCGAATTGACACGGAGGCCGGATACTTGAACTCGGCCTTGTTCATCGAGACGTCCTTGGGAATGTCCACGAGCACCGGGCCCGGCCGGCCAGTCGTCGCGACGTAGAACGCTTCCTTGATCGTCATCGCAAGATCGTTGACATCCTTCACGAGGAAATTGTATTTCGTGCAGGGACGGCTGAGGCCGATGTTGTCGGCTTCCTGGAACGCGTCGTTGCCGATCAAGTTAGTCGGCACCTGGCCGGAGAAACAGACCAGCGGCACGGAATCCATGTAGGCATCGGCCAGCGCCGTGATGACGTTGGTCATGCCGGGGCCGGAGGTCACGAGCGCCACGCCGGCCTTGCCGGTCGCCTTGGCATAGCCCTCGGCCATGTGGCCGGCGCCCTGCTCATGGCGAGTTAAGATGACCTGGATGTCCTTTTGCTGATGCAGCACGTCGAAAATCTTGAGGACGACGCCGCCCGGCAGGGCAAAAATCGTCTTCACGCCCTCTTTTTTGAGGGACTCCAGGAATATCTCTGCGCCGGTGAGCTTCATCGATCACCCCTTGCAGCTAAATAGATAATTCTTTCTAGAAAACAATGGGATAGAGTATCAGATAGTAGCATCGCCCTCGGAATTAAGTCAACTGATTCCTGCCGTTCTGCGAGCAGAAAAGAGGTCTGCAGTCATGATTGAAGTGACCATCCTCTCCCGGCACAACTGCCACCTCTGCGACGTCGTCATGCGCATCGCGCAGCAGGTCCAGACCGAGGCACCCTTCACCCTCACCTGCATGAATATTGACGAAGACGCCGATCTGGCGGCCCGCTACGGCAACCGCGTGCCGGTCGTGCTGATCGATCAGATGGAAACGTTTGCGGGAAAAGTAACCGAGGGGGAGTTTCGTAGAGCGATTCAAAAAGCGAACAGAAAAGGACTGCTTGCCCGGATAGTGTCTTTTTTCAGGATGTTCAAAAAGCCCGTTCAGCAAGGCCGCAGGGAGTCCGGCGACTGAGTCGTACTTTTTGGGTACGTCGCAAGGAGACGGGCGACCGAGAACGAAGCTGGCGGGCTTTTTCAACATCCTGCTAAATAGGGCGCGAGAGAGAGAACCTATAAGCCGGATTCTGTCCCGCCTTCGCTTTTGGCTCCGGCGGGGATGATCATTTCTCTGGGACCCGAGTTACCCCGGGCCTCAAGCGACCTACCCGGGGGCCTGACTGAGCCAGTCGTTCCGAGGCTCCCATATGGTCGAGTCTCGGAGTGCCCCCCTATTTGGCCTTGCTCCAGGCGACGCTTGCCGTGCCATTCGTGTCACCACGAACGCGGTGGGCTCTTACCCCACCGTTTCACCCTTGCCTGATCCTGGTTGCCCAGGCCATCGGCGGTTTGTTCTCTGTTGCGCTTGTGTCGGATCGCTCCGCCTGGGAGTTACCCAGCGCCCTGCCCTTGGAGTCCGGACTTTCCTCCAGCCTTGCGGCCAGCGACCATCCAGCCCTCTCTCTCGCGCAGAGTCAGTATAACCATGGCCTGCCGTGCAGGCAAGCGAATCCACCTTCGCAAAGACGGTCGAATTGACCGTCCCTACACCGTTTGTTACAGTGCGGCCCTACCGTGACCGCTGCAACTTCCACTGCTCACCAGAATCGTATCGGGATCGATGAATCTGGCAAGGGCGATTATTTCGGCCCGTTGGTGATCGCCGCCGCGCACGTGACGTCCGAGATCGAACCGGAACTCCGGCTCATGGAAGTTCGGGACAGCAAGAGAATCTCCGACGGACGGATCTTGGAAATCGCCCGCGACCTGCGGCAGGTCTGCAAGCACAGCATCGTCTCCATCGGCCCGCAAAAGTACAACGAACTCTATCCGAAATTTCGCAATCTGAACCGGCTGCTGGCTTGGGGCCATGCGCGGGCGCTGGAAAACCTCCTGGAACAGGTGGATTGCCCGCTGGCCATCGCCGACCAGTTCGGCGACGAGCGCTTCGTGCTGAACGCCCTGCTGGAGAAGGGCAAAAAAATCCAGCTCGTGCAGCGCACGAAAGCGGAAGCGGACCTGGCCGTGGCGGCTGCGTCAATCCTGGCCCGTGCGGAATTTTTAATCAGATTGAAACGTCTGTCTGAGGAAATCGGCACCACCCTGCCGAAGGGCGCCACCCACGTCGAACTGGCGGCCAAGATGATCGTGAAGAAGCACGGCGAAGCCATGCTGGGGAATGTGGCGAAACTGCATTTTAAAACAACGAAATCGGTGTTGGGGAAAATCGAGGAGACTTAGATGGACTCGCCTTCTTCGAACTCCGGACGCTGCTTAACTCCGGCAGAGACAGCGGCTTCGGTGACCGGCTCCCCCTCCCAGTACAACAACCGGTTGCAGAACGAACAGAACAGCAGGGCATCCGACCGTTTCACCTGCGCCACGAGCTGGGGGGAAATCTGCAGTTTGCAGCCGAAGCAGATACCGTTCCGGACCGGCGCCAGCGCCTGATCCTTCCGGGCAGCCTTCAGCTTGGTATAGCGCGCCAGCAGGGTCTTTTCAACGCCGACGGCAATCTCCTTGTGCTTCTGCTCCAATTCCGACAATTCTGAGGTCAGCGCCACCTGCTGCGCATCGAGCCTGGTTTTCTCACCGGCAAACCTGGTTTCAGCCTCGGTCTTCTTTGCCTGCGCGTCCGTGATGTCCTTTTGATACTGTTCGATCTTCTCCATGTAGGCGAGAACCCGCTCCTCGATGTCGCCCTTTTTCTTGTTCGCCATCTCGATTTCGAAAAGATGGGCCTGATATTCCTTGTTGGTCTTCAATTCGCTGAGCCGCGTCCGCATCTTTTCCGTTTGCGAGTCGTGCACCTCGATATCTCTTTCGAACGCACGCCGCTCCTTGGTCGCCGCCTCCAACAACACCGTCAGGTCCGTGACCTGCTTGGTGATGTCGTTGAGCGGGGCCTGGGCGGTTTCGAGAAGGACGGGGAGCGCACGCTGGGAGTCTTTGATCTCCGCCATACGGAGATCGAGAGTCTGCAAATCAATAAGCGGACGCAGTTGCGGATTCAACGGGACCTCTGAGTGGGTAAGCGATCATGATTTTTACAGTACCACATGCACGGCGTGGCTCTCAAGAAACAACGCACCAACGAAAGCATGTCCGCCTACGCCAGGGCTGCGGCGGACAGCCTTGGCCCGCTTCTCCAAAACATCTGGCTCGCCGGCCGGAGCCCGCCGTAGCGTCTCGCGGAGGCGGGCGAAGGCTGGTGGGCCCACCAGGATTCGAACCTGGGACCAAGAGATTATGAGTCTCCCGCTCTGACCACCTGAGCTATGGGCCCTCTTGACCGTGATCCGCTTTCCGTGATCCGTAATCCGTGAGCAGAACCAGGAAGAGGC
>JANOEZ010000532.1:0-1339 GCA_031413335.1 Nitrospirota bacterium | reverse complement strand
CATCGCGCCCGGCCGGCTGCAGCAATTCGTTCCCGCGTCTCGTTATTCGTTAGGTAAAAGCGGGTCTTGTCCAACATTTCGTCATCGGAGGAAAAAAAATCGGCTTCTTTACCCTCTCCGAATAGCTCCTGATGCAAGGGGCTACGCTCCGCCAACAAGAATGTTCCCATGGCGGGGATTTCGAAGGTGCGAGTGGTGGAGGTTTCAGGAATGTGCCTCCCGAGCAACCCCAACCCGATCTTTGCACAGGCCAGCGCTGTCGGGTAGTTCTCGCCCCATAAGCCCTGCCCGACTAGTTCCTCCGCCCATGGGTTCTCCTCCGCATAACGAGGCCATGCATCGCCCCAGATCCGCAACCGGATGCCAAGCGATGACAATGCTTGCAATCTCTCAGCATAATGATTTTGTGTATGCCCGACGAAACAGACGTCCGAGTCGAACGCTGATCGCTCAGCCGCTCGAACCCTGCGGGGGAAAAACCGGCTGTCATAACCCTGGTACGTCAAGATCACCTGCTTGGCTCCGGCCTCTTTATAGGCCTCGACCTCCCATTCCTTGGTGGTAACCAAGGCGTCGTAGAGTGGGATCGAGGACATGAAATGTCTCGAACGTTGTGAAACGATCTGTGAATCTGGCGTATAGTGTAACGCCTGTGCGCCCGTGACCTGCTTCCAATGCCGCAGCGTCTCCGGGAAGATCCAGACACCCTTATCAACCCAGATGTAAGAAATATCTTGCTGCTTGCCGGCTTGCTCCTTCAAGGCCCTATTCATCTCGCTTACGATCGGACCGGTATTGAACCGCCCTGCCATCGAGCTGAGGAGGCGAGAGCGTCTAGCGAGAAAAGGCGACACGTCAAAAGGAACTGTGGAATACCCCAAGCCGTTCAGGATCTTCATCCGCTCGAGCGCGGTTCCCCCCTCCCACAGCTGTCCAATGTAAAATACCCTCATCGCTGCTACCGCTTGACAGCAGAGATGAGGAACACGCGCGTCCATACTCCGGTACCCACCGTGCCGGTTTCAGCGAGATTCCATATCCGCAGGCCCAATCGAATCATTTGCCAGATTAGAGATCGTAGGGACGAAATCAGACTGTGCCCGAAGGGCACCGGTCCTGCCTCCCTTGCCTCGATACCGCCAAATCCCACAAGTCGCAACAGCCTGCTGAGGGAATTAGGATTGAAACACGTCTCATGTGTGAAGTCGTTGTATCGATGCATGGTTCCCCATGGGCTATCGGCATTGGGAGTCTGCAGAATCAGGCGGCCACCCGGTTGTAAGGCGCTCAGACAGCCATCGATGAAGCGAAGCACTTCGTCCTTGTGGAAATGTTCGAT
>JANOEZ010000531.1:0-2381 GCA_031413335.1 Nitrospirota bacterium | reverse complement strand
CCAAGAAAAAACACCGCTGTTCACGTTGGAAGAACGGGTCGATATGGTCATGCGCTGCACGGCGGCGCTGCACAATATCGAAGTCCGGGCCTTTGAAGGCTTGGCGGTGCAGTTCGTCCGCGATTGCCGGGCCAGGGTCATGATTCGGGGGGTCCGCCCCTTGACCGATATTTCCGGGGTGAGGCGACTTCGCGCCGGGCAAGACGGTGTGGAAGATGGGCGAATCTGGTGATCCCGAACCGATGGCCCTGCAATCGGGTATTTCCGACGGCAGCTTCACGGAAGTCGTCGGCGGATCATTGAATGAAGGCGACCAGATCATCGTGGGGCTCGATACCTCCCGTACTGCGGTCAGGTCCGAGCTTCCGCCGGGATTCGGCAGCAGCTCGCACAGCCGCCCGCGCGGACGGGATCGCGGGCTGTAAGCACGACTGCATGCCTCCTCCTCACGCCTTACGTTTCACGCTTCACGAGATACGCTGATGGGTTCGCTGATCGAGTGCCGGGATCTCTGGAAGGTCTACCGTCTGGGGGATGTGCAGGTCCAGGCGCTGCGCGGCGTGACGCTGGACATCCAGCGAGGCGAGTTCCTGTCGATCATGGGCGCGTCGGGATCGGGTAAATCCACGCTCATGAATATCATCGGCTGTCTGGACAGCCCCACGAAGGGCACCTATCGCTTAAGCGAGACCGACGTCGGATCGTTCGATTCCGATGCGCTGGCGGAGGTCCGGAACCGGCAGATCGGCTTCATCTTCCAGAACTTCAACCTCATTCCACGCACCAGCGCGCTGGAAAACGTGCAACTGCCGCTGTTTTATCGCGGGCTGCCGCTGCGCGAGCAGCGCGCGGGGGCGGCCGAGGCGCTGGCGAAAGTCGGCCTGGCCGGACGGGAGCAGCATTATCCGGCGCAACTCTCCGGCGGCCAGCAGCAGCATGTCGCCATTGCCAGGGCCCTGGTGTCGGCCCCGTCCATTTTACTGGCCGACGAGCCCACGGGAAATCTGGACACGGAATCCAGCCGGGAGATCATGACCGTGCTGGAAGGCTTGAACCGTGACGAGGGGATTACGGTGATCGTCGTAACCCACGAGGCCGATATCGCGGCCTATACGTCGCGCGAGATCATCATCAAGGACGGGCAGATCGTCACCGACCGCGCGAAAACACGTGAACCGTTAACCGTGACCCGTGATCAGTGAAGATGAACCCTCCGCCGCTTCACGCATTACGGATCACGGATCACGCATAACGGGGGTTTAATGGGTGCCTTCCTGCTGCTCACCGTCACGACGGCGTTTCGCATTCTTGGCCGCAACCGGTTGCGTGCCGGGCTGACGGTGCTCGGCATTGTCATTGGGGTCGCCGCCGTCATTGCCATGATCAGCATCGGGCAGGGCGCTAAGGCCGCCGTGCGCGCGCAGATCGCGAGCATGGGGACCAACGTCATTATTATTCTGCCCGGCGCGACCACGACGGGCGGGGTGCGGGGCGGCCAGGGGAGCGCGGCGAACCTGACGGTGGCGGACGCGCAGGACTTGAAAAAGAAGATTCCATTGCTGGTCGATACGGGGTGGGGCAAGCGGGATGTGATGCAGATTGTGTACAGCAACAAGAACTGGAATGCGCCGGTCAACGGCATCTCTCCCAGCTACCTGACGATCCGCGATTGGTCGTTCGCCGGCGGGGTGTCGTTCACGCAGACGGACATGGATGTCGCCGCTCGTGTCGCCTTGCTGGTGCAGACGGTCGTGGATAATCTGTTCGAGCCGGGCGAGGAGCCGGTCGGGGCGACGATCCGCCTCAAGAACGTTCCGTTTACCGTGATCGGCGTGCTGGCGACCAAGGGACAGTCATCCCAGGGGACCGATCAGGACGACGTCGTCTTCATTCCCTTCACGACAGCGGAACGCAAGGTGTTGGGCACGCAGTTTCTCGGCTCGATTGGCGCCATCTTCGCCTCCACCGATCGCACCGAGGATTTGCCACAGGGCGTGGAGGCGATCCGGGAGGTGCTGCGCGCCCGCCATCGTCTGCAGGCGGAGCAGGCGGACGACTTCACGATCCGGACCCAGGTGGACATCGGCAAGGTACAGGAAGGCACGGGCCAGACGCTGACCCTGATGATGTTTGCCATTGCCTCGATCTCGCTGCTGGTCGGCGGGATCGGGATTATGAACATCCTGCTGGTGTCCGTGACGGAACGGACGAAGGAGATCGGGGTGCGCATGGCTGTTGGCGCCAAACGGTGGCATATTATGCTGCAGTTCTTGATCGAGGCGATGACGCTGAGCTTGTTCGGGGGGCTGCTGGGAATCGTGCTGGGTATTCTTTCCGCGCGCGCGACCACAATCATCGTGGGCTGGCCCACGATCATCTCG
>JANOEZ010000530.1:0-1966 GCA_031413335.1 Nitrospirota bacterium | reverse complement strand
GCATCGGAAATCTGCGGGGGAGCAAATCCACGGTGGACACCGGTGAACAGGGTATATTGCTTGGCCGGCGAGTAGGTCATGCCGATTCCAGGCAGCACTTCGGTGAGGGCGGTCTTCGAGAAGACCCCGTTGCCGGCATTGGCCAGTTTGTTCTGTTGGTCGTAATTGATATGCTCGACTCTAAATCCAGGAGTGATTGTTATTTGGCTTGTCACGTGAAAGCGGTTTTGGAAAAACATCGCATAGGCGTTGGTCGTGCGTAGGGTATCTTCACCCAGGCATCCCGTTTGTGTTTGGGGACACGATTGGCCGGTCCCTGATGTGATATTGATGAACTGCTTGCGCTCAGATTGTTCGGACATATACCGCACTCCAAAGTCGGCTTCAGAGCTGATGCCCAATACTTTGTGATCCAGGTGAAACCGCGGCTCCACACCATAGACCCAGTATTTGCGGGCGTTCACGAACCGGCCATTAGCCGGCAGGGCATCCGGTGCCGTTGCGTTGATGTTGTTGCCTGTGACGCAATCTCCTCCGATAGTGCCGCCAGTCAGCGTGCATGCTGCTCCTCCGGCAACGCCATCCTTGTCCTGCATTTGTCTTCCCCAGTCTCTGGAGATGTAGTGTCCGAAGAAGTTGGTCGTAGACGTCAGATTTGCCGTGAACATGTGGTTGACGGCGACGTGGAACCCGAGCCGACTGAAGTCCATCTTGTCGTTGTGAAACGGCGAATGGTGGGCGTTCTGGCCCCACTGTTTTTCCGTGATGCCCTGGTATCCGATGGTCGAATCCTCGCGGTAATAATTGAACTTGGACAGGATGGTTGTCCGGTCACTGAGTTCCTGCACGTTCTTGAAGGTGACATCGTCCACCTTGACCCTGTTTTGGAAGAAGCGTGGAGACGTGCCTTGAAAATGGGTGACGTCGAGCAGGTAGCCGTTTTTCCCCCACATGCCTCCGTAGTCAAAATGCGTGTTGAGATAGCTGAGATTGCCTCCCGTCATCTGGAAATGGCCTTCCGGCTTGGCGGAGGGCATGCGCGTGATCAGGTTCATCACCCCACCGATGCTCTGCGGTCCAAAAAGCAGTTGACCGCTGCCTTTTAGAACTTCGATCCGGTCGAACCTGAAGAGGGGAGGGAAATAATAGGACGAGGCATCCCCGTTGGGCATCAGCATGATCGGCACGCCGTCTTCCTTAATATGAACTTTGGTGCTTCTGGTTGGGTTCAATCCCCTGATGCCGATATTCGGCCGCAAGCCGAATCCGTCCTCGTCCCGTACGTTCACGCCCGGCACTTCCCGGAGCGCCTCGTTGATCGTGAAGCGGTGATTTCGCTCCAATTCTTCCCTGGTTACGACGCGGCCGGAGCCGGGGATATGCTCCAGAGCGTTGGGCCCGATCCCAATGACCTCCGTCAGGGGAAGCTTGATCGGTTTCTCCGCCGGTTTGGCCGGTTCATCGAGCACGATCGGCGCGTCAGCGTCTGCGGCATATCCGGCTTGAGGGAACAGCAGGCTGCCTCCGGCGAACACAGCCACCATAAAAACAGTTATAGTTACAATTCTCATTATCAATAACATGTGAAAGCCTTGCATGGCGCAACCTCCTGTAAGTTATGGGATGCGGTTAAGAGAAATGCTCCGAGAAGCGAGTGCGACCGGGCGGGAGCGGGGCGCCCTTGAACGATTTGCGTCGTGGGAATACCAGTTCGTCATTTGAATGCAATCTTCTTCAGGCCGCTGGCCGGCAATTCGACCTCGCCAAAATCGGAATCGCCCTTAAACTTTCCGTCGATAGCCAGGGCGAATTCACCGATTTTTCCGTTTGTCAGGGTCACCAGCAATGTCGGCAGGGCTTTGGCGTCCGCTCCCGGCTTGACGTCAATGACCTTTATGGTATCGAACTTCACATTGACCGTCGTCGTGCCGCGCTTGACGGGAATTTGCTTGAGCTCGTGCGGTAC
>JANOEZ010000529.1:0-1240 GCA_031413335.1 Nitrospirota bacterium | reverse complement strand
GCCCGGACAAGGCCATTTGCAGCGTTTGGCTCACATCGAACACGCTGACGCCCAGCTCCGCCGCTTTGAGGCGGTCCAATTCAACCTGCAATTCGGGTTTGTTGAACTTGAGGTTTACGTCGACGTTGCCAAAGGTGGGGTCTTTGCGGGCTTCTTCCAGAAGAATGCCGGTCCCGACGACATCGGTCCGCGCGAAGGCAGAAGGATCAATGATGGATCGGTCCACATGAGTTTCCGCCGCGCAGTTGATAATCCCTTCGATGCGATGTTCACTGAGCGCCCCTGCCACGGCCTTGGCGTCGCAGATGTCGCCATGCACGAAGGCATATCGTGGGTTATTCGCAATATCCGTCAAATTATCCAGGTTGCCGGAATACCGGAGGGCGTCGAAGTTTACAACGGCATGGTCGTGGTTGAGCAGCCGGCGCACCAGATGCGATCCGATGAAACCCGCTCCCCCAGTGACTAGAATGTTCATACAAAAGGGGTAGTAGGGGTAAAGGGGTACAGGGGTATAGAACCACGACAAGTGGCGGAACGGGTAAAGGGATATGGGGGTACAGGGTTATGCATTTGATCTTTTCCTCAACACTCGCACCATTCAGTACAAACTAAATTCGATCGAGCTCGCGATAGTCCTTATCGCGATGGAGAACGCGAGCGAGCTTGACGACTTTGGCCTTTTCATCAACCGCGTACACGATCCGGTACTCGCCCTGGGTCACGCGGAAGCCCGTGAAGCCTTTGTACGAGAAGTGGGATAACTGTTCGGAGTCCGGTGGGCGCGGGGTCCGTCGGAGGCTGAGGATTTTCAAGAATACTTGCCGAAGTCGCTTCGCGTCGGTTTTACCAAGGTCCTCAAGCACGTCGAAGACGGCCCCTGAGAATTCCAGCGAATAGCTCACAGCCCGAGGCGCTTTGTGACTTCATCGAGATTCAGAAAGCGATCCTCCTTGAGGCTCTTGGTGAGCAATGCGGACTCGAAGCGATCCTCAAGGTCAACGAGGTGCTGAAAATCCTCGTACCCCAGGACCACGGCCGTTGGACGCGCTCCCTTCTTGATCACAATTCTCTCCCCCTTGTAGCAGGCCTTAGTCAGCACGGCTGAAAAGCTTGCCTTGGCCTTCGTAGCGGTGAGTGTTTTGAGAGTCTGCATAGTGGCTTGCTCCTTCATATGGTCATTGTAGCCAAAATGGTCAAAGAGCGTCGCCGTCGACGGCCGCGAGGAGCGCGTGTCCGT
>JANOEZ010000528.1:0-2970 GCA_031413335.1 Nitrospirota bacterium | reverse complement strand
CTGCTAAGGGATGGCTGATTAGGATGATCGCTCGCACGTTCATGAACGGTCCTGAATCGGCGCCGACCGGGCAGGCGGGGTTCTCGTTATTCGAGGTGATGATTGCAATGGTGATCATGATGGTCGGTTTGATGGGGCTGGCCGCGATGCAGGATATCGCGCTGAGCGGGAACATGGATGCCAACGAACTCACCCGTGTCACGGCATTGTCCACCGACCTGATCGATCGCATCTCCTACAACAAAAAGAACGTGTTGGTGTACAACGGCATCGATACGATAGCGGCGACTCCCTGCACGCAGCCAGCGGCGACGCAGGCGCAGGCCCGCGGCGATTGCCTGCAGTGGGATTTCAGGGTGGACAATTCAGGCTTGCGCAACGCGCGCGGAGTGGTCACGGTCGCCCCCGCAGGGCCGATCCTGCCGAATTCCACGGCCGCGATGCTCAACGTCGTGAACATCACGATCACCTGGACCGGGGCGAAACGGGCCAAGACGGTCACGATGTCCTCGATCCTGGCGATTGACTAGAATGGAACGGGGCAACACGATGGTACGAGCCTGTCGGACGGAACGCGGCTTCACGCTCCCCGAGGTGATGATTGCCATGGCCCTCGGATCCGTCGTGGTGGCCGGCGGCTACGCAGTGCTGGCCGGCAGCGAACGGGCGCTGGTGGCGAACGATCATATCTCGGCCACGCAGCAGAGCGTGCGGCTGGCGATGGAACTGCTGGCCCAGGACATCCGCATGGCCGGGTACGGCATGACCGCGCCGGTCGGGGCCTGCGGGAGTTCGATCGTGCCGCAGGACAACAACCCGGCGGGAGCGGATACGGGACCGGATGGGATTCGCATCGTCGTGCCGACGAACCTCTCGACCCTCAATGCTCCGACGATCGGTCCCTTCAACATGCTTCCCTTGACCGCAACCGCCGCCGATATTGCGGCAGTCGTGACGGAAGGGTTCGCGGCCAACGCGACGGTCTCGATCGGTGGCGTGCAAACCGCCCAGGTTGGCGCCCCGGCCGCCGCCTTACCCCTGGCGAAGACGATCGGCAGTCCGGTCGCGTTCTCGGCGGGAACGCCGGTCTACTGGCTTCGGTGCATCACCTACGCGGTGATCCGGCCGCCGGACGTCAACAACGTGTGCGGCGGGACGGCGCCCTGCCTTGTCCGGGGCGCCACCGCTGCGGCCTGCAACGTGGCCGCCAGTCCCTGCGTGCCGGTCGCGGACGGCGTGGACGACCTTCAATTCGCCTATGCCTGCGACGGCTGCACGGGCACGGGCGTGCCGGACGGCCTCGTGGACGATCAAAATGGAACCAACTCCTACGACACGGGAGACTTTGTGACCAACAATATATGGGCAGCCGGATTCATGGTTCCGGCCTCCATCAGGCTGGTCCAGATCAATCTCATGGCGAGGGAGTCCAGGCCCAGCGGAAAATCGGAAGGCGGAGGCCCGGGCTCCATGAGCGCGCCCATCACGTTGAGCGATCACGACCCGACGGCCGACGCCGGCTATTACAACGCGGCGACCTACGGTCAGTTCAGCCGCCGGATCCTGACCAGGGTGGTCCAGACCAAGAATATAGGACTTGGATTATGACCGACAGGGAGACAAGGCAGATGCAACGTACAAGCGTGGCGGGAAATCAGGACGGCGTGGTCATGCTGACCACGATGCTGGTGATGGTCATCCTGGCGATCCTCGGCATCGCGTCCATCACGATGTCGACCATGGAAAACCGGATGGCGGGATTCCTCAGGACCGGTGAATCCGCCGTCATTGCGGCGGAATCCTGCTTGAACGTGGGCGTGAACGTCATCCAGCAGACCATCGACTTCGGCACAGTCCCAGCCACCTTTTTGGCGGCGCCGACTCCAGCCGGCCCGCCTGGTCCGATCCCGAACGCCAATGTGGCGGTGCTGCAAGCCGAGATCATGGGCCAATCGGACCTGAATGTGGATTCGCCGGCGATCTCCCCGCCGGCGCCCGTTGCGGGCGTGCCGAATATTGTCGTGCCCACTCCCGGGCAGACGGTCGGCTCCTTCGTGGTCCAGGGGGACATCGACCGCCTCTACATCGTGCCCAAGGCGGGGGCCGCGCTGCAGTTCGGGGCCGGCTATGAAGGCACGGGCGGCGGCGCATCCGGCGGCGGCGTGGATATCCTCTACCAACTGGATTGCCGGTCGGCGAACGTGGCGACAGGCACGACCGCCAGGGTCACGGCGATCTATGCCTGCACGGCCACGGGCGAGAGTTGTCAACGCAAGATCTAGCAGGCGGGCGAAGGCGCGTACCGGCCGACATCGTACGCAGCAGAAGGAGACAGGCTCTATGATAGGCGACACACAGACGAAAACGTGTGACATCGTGACGGGCGGGGGGCAGGAACGGGTCCGGTGGCGGACCGGCCTGCTGGCGCTGATGCTGGCGGTCGGCATGATCTTCAGTGTTGCGGTCTCCAGCGCCGACGAGATTGACCCGAAGTCCATACTGCCCCAGATTCCGAAAACCGACATGAAGTCCGGGCAGATCACCTCGAAGAGCGAGCATTCGGTGGCGATCAACGGCCATGACTATGCCTTTCAGAAGAATATCGTCTTCGCGGACGACGAGGGGGAGCGGAGAGAGTGGAAGGAGTTTAAAAATCGTGATCGGGTGCAATTTCACCTCAAGCAGGGACAGATCGATTATCTGATCCTGGTGCCACCGAAGTAATTGAAGCAGGGCGCATTCAGTCTGCGCCCCCAGGCGGAACAAGAGCGGAACAAGAACGAAGGGAGCCGGCCATGAAACGCATATCCAGTACCATCGTCGTCATACTGACCCTCATCGTGATCGGGTTGCAGGTGCGTTCCGACGTCGTCGACGCTCAGCTCGTCACGAACGCCCAGTACACGGCGGTGCCGCCGTTCGTCAGCGCGGCCGCGGCGCCGAACGTGCTGCTCCTGATCGACAATTCGG
>JANOEZ010000527.1:0-5052 GCA_031413335.1 Nitrospirota bacterium | reverse complement strand
CCACGACCGCCACGCACGGGCCATGGACTGTGCAGATGCAGTTGGCATCTTCTCGAGCCGACACCTGGTCTGAACGGCTGGATTGGCGCCACCCCCATGCCGGTGCGATCCTGCGTCCGTCGGTCGCGCCGCAGCAGGCCTGTGACCTTGTGCTCTTTGCCGCCCGTCTGGCCAGAGGCCTGACTCTGTTGGTCCAGGGCACCGCCTACGACATGGTCACGCACACCTATCTCAATCCGTCCGACTGGACGGACCGGCTGCTGGACCGGTTTGGCATGGCGGATCATGTCACGGTGTCGCAGGCCGATTCACCCGATTCTCAGCAAGACTGGTTTCACACGCTCGGCCTGAGTAAGTTCGGGCTGGATGAATTGGAAGTGTTCCGCCCTGTCGGCTTGCCCAGCCGGCCGACGCTGGAGACCCTGGCCGCCATTGCAGACGAGCTGCTCCGCATCGGCCGCTCGCCGAACGTCGGCACGACCGTCCCGCTTCCTGTCCTGGGTGTTTCAATCACGGTGACGCGGCACAGAACCGCCGCGCCAGCCGGCTTGTCGCTCCCTTTTCGAGAAATCAGCTGGCAGAATCCTGAGAGTTAAAATCGTCATAAAAATTAGTGCATTAGACTGCCATTGAGATGGGACTAGCCTAGGTCTTTTGGCCGATTGACAAGCTTTCTCAGGCCGTGTTACCACACAGGCCGCAGGGTTATGGGTTCTCAACCAACGCAAGGAGGCCGCGATGTCGGATGTGAAACCGGAAATCAAGGTGGGAGATACCGCTCCCGATTTTACGCTGAAAGATCAGGATCAGAAAGAAGTCAAGCTGAGCGAGTTCAAGGGCAAGAAGAACGTCGTGCTGGCGTTCTATCCGCTGGACTGGAGCCCGGTCTGCACGGGCGAGAATAAGTGCCTCACCGACGACTTCCCTAAATTCCAGGGCGCACATGCCGAACTGTTCGGCATCAGCTGCGACAGCTTCTTTTCCCATAAGGCCTGGGCGGATTCGCTGGACCTGAAGCACCGGTTGCTGGCAGATTTCAACCGGGACGTCGTGAAAAACTACGGGCTGTACTTCGAGCCCCTGAACTGCGGCAAGCGGGCCACGGTCATCGTGGACAAGCACGGCAAGGTCGCCTATGTGAAGGTGCAGGAGATCAAGGTGGCGCGCGAGGACAAGGACATCCTCGCCGCCCTGGCAAAGCTCAGTTAAGGACTGAGTAACGAGGACTGAGGACTGAGAGGATTGGAAACGAGTTCCAAACCTGAGTCCTCAGCACTCAGTCCTCAGCACTGAACATGGCTGGCACGGTCGAAGACGTTAGCGACGCGAATTATAAAGAGTTTACCGATGCGCCTGCATCGGTCGTCGCCTACGGCCTGGCGACCTGCGAGCCCTGTAAAACCTACGACCCGATCCTGGAAGAAGCCGCGGCGAAGTTTGCCACCGTGAAGGTCGGCAAGGCCAAGATGCACGTGCCCGGCCGGTGCCGCGAGATCAAGCGAACCCACAGCTTCGAGACCTATCCGACGACGCACTTTTTTGCGAAGGGGACACTGCTGCTGACCCGCGAAGGGGTCATCGAGCCGGCCGAATTGGCCGCGTTGATTAACGACCATCTGCTGAAAGACCGTGATCCGTGATCCGTCACCCGTGATCCGAAACATCACGGTTCACGCATCACGGATTACGCGTCACGATTCGGTGTACTCGTAACTCAGATCGTCCGATTCCACGAGCCTGACCTTCTGCAGCCGGCCGGTCGGAATCGCTTTCACCAGCAGCGACCAGATCAGTTGCGCGAGCGTTTCGCCCGTCAGCGGGCGGGCCGAGAAGGCCGGATCCTGGCCAAGATTCCGGTCGGTGAAACGACGGACGATCGATTCCTGCACCACCCGATCCACGGCGCCAATATCCGTCACCATCCCGGTTTCCGGATGGATGTCGCCTGCGACCGTCACTTCCAGCGCGTAATTATGCCCAGTCTGGCCCTGTTGGGCATTGGCAGCAGGCAGCGATGCCGGGAAATGATACCGGCGCGTTAAACTTGCGCGGCGGCGCGCATGGGTCTCCGCCGTCAGGTCGGCCCAGAGATCGTCTTCCTCGTAGAGCTGGATCCGATCGAGCCGGCCTATTTCAGGGCGCTCGCTCAGCTTGTCCCACAGAACCGTGGCAATATTTTCCGTCGTTGGGATTGTTGTTCTAAAATAGGGCGTATCGAGATTGAGGTGTTTGTGGTCGAATTCCTCCAGGACCTGCTGGAGGACGACCTTGAGATCGAACAGATTGACGACCATGCCGGTGTGCCGGTCCACCGGGCCGGCGACCGTCACCTCCAGCAGATAGTTATGCCCATGGCCCGGCTCGTTGTTGCAGGCGCCGAAGACCCGGCGGTTGGTCGCCGCATCCCATGCCTGGTTGTGATACCGGTGCGCCGCGGCAAATTCGATCCGTTTGGTGAGTAGGGTTTCGGCCATGGTGAAGGTCCGGATAGACGAAGGGCCGGGATCATGCGAGATGACCCCGGCCCTTCGTTGAAATCACACCGCGTCGCGGCTTAGGCGCTAAACGAGCTGCCGCACCCGCAGGTCGTCTTGGCCTGGGGATTCTTGATCGCAAACCCCGACCCCTGCAGGCTGTCCACGTAGTCCACTTCCGCCCCCTGCAACATCGGCGCGCTCTGGGAATCCATAATCACCTGGACTCCGCCCTTTTCGATGATCGTGTCATCATCGGCCACCTTGGATTCGAAGGCCATGCCGTACTGATAGCCGTGGCAGCCGCCACCCTTCACGTAGATCCGGAGTCCGACCGAATCCTTTTCCTCGACAATCAATTCTTTGATCTTCTGTTCCGCCATCGCCGAAATTGTCACCATGGTCTGCTCCTCCTATTACCCGATTCATTCCTTGATGAGTGCAACGGCAGTACGATCCAACCGTTACCCCTCACTATAAGACCCCCGGCAGTCGAAGTCAACCGAGACTAGGGAATAAGCCTTTATTGTTCAACAGATAGGCCCTTTCGGCCTATTCGGCAAACCACTATGAGCCCTGTGGCCATTGAGTTTCGGCAAATCCTACTGCTTAATGAGGAACCGTCCATAAACCAGGCCGGCCAATGCTCCCCCTAAAAGTGGTCCAATCCAATACACAATATGATTATCCCAGTAGCCGGCTGCCAAGGCCGGGCCGAACGTCCGGGCCGGGTTCATGGAGGCGCCGGTCAAAGGGCCTCCCATCAGAATGTCGCACAGGACGGTGAACCCGATGCCGAATCCCCCGATCGCCTTCCAGGTTCCGCGATCATCGATCCCGGTGCCGTAGACCACCAGGACCAGGAAGAACGTCAACACGATTTCCACCAGAATGCCGGTCCCCATGGTCACGCCCTGACCGAGCCCCGGCGTACCCAAATTCACCGGCTTCCAGACTGACTCCGGGAATATCTGCAACAGCAGAAATCCGGCTGCCACGGCGCCGGCCAGCTGGGCCGCCACATAGGCGCCTGCCATCGGGAGCTTGATCTTGTCTCCCACCAGCGCGCCCAGCGTGACCGCGGGATTAAAATGCCCCCCCGAGATATGGCCCAGAGCCGAGATCATCACCGCCAGCACACAGCCGTGCGCCAGCGCGATGCCCACCAACCCCGCATTGATACAGATGGACCCGGCCCCGATGAAACACAGCGCAAAGGTCCCAATGGCCTCCGCGACGCATGGCTTTAACGCTTTGTCCATCATCCTACCTCCTGCCTAAAAAGTGTACTGACATCGTCTCGTGCATGGCTCGATCAATCGTCGCCTCATGCCTATCAAGGAAGCTTTGGCGCGGGCATGTCCGTCAGGGCTCCGGTCAGACTTTTCATGAACTCCACCAGATCCTTTTTTTCCTGGTCCGTCAGGTTGAGCGCCGTCATGAATGCGTCCTTCCCCGTCACCGCCTCCCCTCCGCCGTTGTAAAACTCAACGACGTCCTCAAGCGTCTTGAAGCCGCCGGTGTGCATGTACGGAGCGGTCAGCGCCACACTGCGCAGAGAGGGGGTCTTGAAAGCGCGTCGATCGGTCTCGCGCTTGGTCACGGCATACCGGCCAAGGTCTTCCTTGAGCGGGCCGGTCTGCGGAACGCCGATGTTATGGAACTTGTTATCGGTGAAATTGGGACCGTTGTGGCACAGCACGCAGCGTGCCTTGCCCTTCGTCAATTCCAGGCCGCGCTGAGCGGATTCTGAAAGGGCCGACGCCTCACCGGCCACGGACCGATCGAACGGGGAGTCCGTGGAAATGAGGGTCCGCTCAAATGCCGCGATGGCCTTCGCGATTCCCTCCGGCGTGATGTCGCCTCCGAACACCGCCCGGAAGCGCGACTGGTAGGCCTTGATCTTGTTGAGCTTCGCGACCACTCCGCCAAGCGTCTCCGCCATTTCGATCGGGTTCTGGATCGGCCCCAGCGCCTGCTCCTCGAGCGAACCGGCCCGGCCATCCCAAAATTGCACATGGTTGTACGCGGCGTTCATCGCCGGCGGCGCGTTGCGCCCGCCTTGCTTGCCGCCCACGCCGACCGAAAACTGGCGGGGATCCGCAAAGCCGGCAGCCGGCACGTGGCAACTGGCGCAGCTGACGCTGTTATCCTTCGAGAGGCGGGGGTCGAAAAACAGCAGTTTGCCCAGTTCGACCTTGTCGCTGAGCTGCAGGTTGTGCGCAGGAACGCGCACGTTGGGCAGTTGACCGAGCGCCAGATTCGGCTCCTCGCTTACGCCAGTGGCCGGACTCGCAAGCAACAACCCTCCCACGGCCGCCACAAGAATGGTGTTCTGAACGATACGCATGTGCAGAATCATAGGCTCGCACTCCTTCTTCTTGTCTCCCATCTGCTGTCACGCGGCGCATGCCGCGTCAGTTCTGTACCGCACCAGTGCTCCAATAGTCAATGATAATGGCCTACCCCTCGTGCGTGGGCAGCTCGTCCGCCATCTCGGAGAGGCGCGTGTAGGCCTCATAGCGATTCCGCGCCACAGTGTCGTTGCTCGCCACAGGATCGGTCATTGCTGTTCCAT
>JANOEZ010000526.1:0-1465 GCA_031413335.1 Nitrospirota bacterium | reverse complement strand
CCTGCCGACGGCAGGCTGGTGGAGCAGTATGCCCGCTACGCGCAGATCGTTACCGGGCAGGCGGCAGACGGGTTGCCGGTTCTGGGCGGGGATGCCTCGGCGCTGCCGCTGTACATTGAGCATTATCTGCCGCACGAGATTTTGGAATGGGGCGGCGCCGTGCGCGAGATGTTCCCGGAGACCTGCCGTGACTTGGAGCGTGCCGGCATCGCGCTGGACGCATTCGTCCGGTTCTGGTTCCGCGAGCCGCGCGCCAACGATCAGGCCTACGATTTTTTCCTGCTGAAGATCGCCCGTGTGGTCGAATTCGTCCACGACGTGCTGCCGGCCTCATCCGACACGGCCGAGCGTGAAGCGCAGGCGTTGCGAGAAGGCTATCAGGCAGCCTGCGAACAGGTAGGAACGTGAACCGTGAACCGTTACTCGTTAAACGGGGGAGAAATGTTTCCTGCGGATCACGGATCACGGATCACGAATAACGGCTTCTGGGCAAGCCTTCCCCATCCCATTATCGGCCTCGCGCCCATGGACGGTGTCACCGATGCGCCGTTTCGCCTCATGGTGGCCCAGCAGGGCCGGCCGGACGTCATTTTCACCGAGTTCACCAGCGTGATGGATGTCTGCCGCGGTCCCGCCCATCTGTTCTCGTCGCTGGTCTATAGCGAGGCGGAGCGGCCGGTCGTGGCCCAGCTCTATGGCAAGAATCCGGAGATCTTCTACCAGGCGGCGCACATCGTCTGCGAACTGGGCTTTGACGGGCTGGATATTAATATGGGCTGTCCCTCGCGCAACGTGGCCTCCTCCGGCTCCGGCGCCGGGCTCATCCGCACGCCCGACCTGGCGCAGGAGATCATGCGGGCGGCGCGGCAGGGCATCGCCGATTGGGCGGCGGGCCGGTCGCTCACGGACGCGGGCTTGAAGGAGTCGCGCGCCGAAATGATTCAGGCCATGAATCAGCGACGCGGCGGCCCGTCTGTAATACGCCGGGTCATCCCGCTCTCGGTCAAAACGCGCATCGGCTACGACACGATCATTGTCGAACGCTGGATCGAGCATCTCCTGGCCGAACAACCGGTCGCCATCTCCGTGCATGGCCGGACGCTGGAGCAGATGTACCGGGGCGCGGCCGACTGGTCGGCCATCGAGCGGGCCGCGCAGTGTGCCCGCAAGACCAGCACGCTCCTACTCGGCAATGGCGACGTGCAAAGCCTTCAAGATCTCGTCCATCGGGTCCGGCAACACGGCGTGCACGGCGTGCTGGTGGGCCGCGGGGCATTAGGGGAGCCGTGGTTGTTCCGCCACAAGGAAGCGGCCCGCGCCGCCGTCAGCGATCCCGCACGTCTGGTTGCCAGCGAATCGCCATCGCGCGAAGAACGATTCCGTGTGATGCTGGACCATGCCCGGCAGTACGAGGCGCTGCTGGACCGGCAGTGCTTCCCCCGCATGCGCAAGCACCTGGGCTGGT
>JANOEZ010000525.1:0-1410 GCA_031413335.1 Nitrospirota bacterium | reverse complement strand
AGGCAGCCGACCCAGCTATCGAAGAGTTGTACGGCCTGGGCGCCGGCGCTGATCTGGTGGCGCAGATAGCCGGTCACCACGCGGGCCAGCTTGTCCATCAGTTTGTGCCAGGCCTCCGGCTCGCGATACATGAATTGCTTGGTTGTGAGAAAACTCTTCGAGCCGCCGCCCTCGATCGCGTAGCTGGCCAGCGTGAACGGCGCGCCGGCGAACCCGATCAGCGGAACTCTCCCTGCGAGCGCCTTGCGGGCCTGCTTGATCGCCTCTTCGACATAGCGCAACTCGTCCCCATCAATCATCTTGAGCCGTTCCACCGCCGCGCGATCACGGACGGGATTCTTGATGACCGGCCCTTCGCCTTCCGTGAATGTAAGCGACAGCCCCATCGGCTCCAGCGGCAGCAAGATGTCGGCAAAGATAATTGCGGCGTCGAGGGGGAATCGATCGATCGGTTGCAGTGTGACTTGCGCAGCGAGTTCAGGCGTCTTGCAGACCTCGAGGATGGAATGTTTGGCGCGGATCGCCTGATACTCCTGCATGTAGCGTCCGGCCTGCCGCATGAACCACACCGGCGTGCAGTCCACCGGCTCGCGGCGACAGGCTTTCAGAAACCGATCGTTCATTTCACCCACCCTGCCCCAGGCGCGCCGAAACGCGCCTTTTCCCAGTGATTTTTCGCATTTTAGCGAGGTTCCGCATGAATATCTACTGCGAGACCGCTGCGGGCGCACGTTGACGCACACGTATGCAAACGGCATTACCTATTTAACTGCCATATTGAGAAGTTCAGAACAAGCGCGAAGGAAACCCAGAGGAAGTAGGGAAGCAGCAATAGCCCGGCTGTTACTGAGATGGGCTGAAACACGACGATGGTGGCGGCAATTGCGAGCCAGAGCGCGATGATATCCGCGAACGCCAGGTCCGGCCTGTGCAGGCCGAAAAACAGCCAGGACCATATTCCATTGAGCGCCAACTGTACCGCGAACAAGCCCAATGGCAACAGCGCACCGACGAGTCCCGCTTCTCTCCAGACCATCCAGCCCGCGACAGCCATCGTGGCATACAGGACGATCCAGACCGGAGCAAAGAGCCCATTCGGCGGTGTCCATGAAGGCTTCACAAGCCCCCCATACCACTCTCCCGGTCTGAAGCGGGAACCGAACCAGGCAACACCGAAACAGACGAGAAGAAACACCGTCAACGCAAGGCCTTCATGAAGATATTTGGTGGACATGGATGCCTAAGGCTCCCTACGGCTTATGTTTTGAGGACAGGACGACCAGACGGCGTTCGAACAAGGCGAAATCATCGATCACCTCGATCTTCTCCTGTTCGAGACTCTCTTTCATGACCAGCGCACCCTTCCCGCCGGCGATCACCGGACAGGTCACGCCGATTTGTTCCGCCAGC
>JANOEZ010000524.1:0-2521 GCA_031413335.1 Nitrospirota bacterium | reverse complement strand
CTGCAATATCAGGAAATTTACGACGCGGTGAAGCAGCATCTGGAGCAGCGGGGATATCCGTTCGCAAAGGCCGATCAGGACATGATCGAGACGGAGCCCTATGCCGAGCAGGAATTCGCCCGGTTTCTGAAATTACAGTACCGCTGGCAGGTCCAGGTCAGGAGAATGGATACGCTGAATACGGCGGTGCTGCCCAAGCTCTTTCTCCATGAGCCGGGCAAGCCCCCGCGTGAACTGTCACCGGGCCTCTGGCCTGAGCCCTACCGATACCTCTATCACGAAATCGAGCGTTCGCTACTGGGCCTGATTGCCAGCCGTCAGAGCTGATCGCGGTCCCAATACAAAGGGGCCTGCGGGTTTCCGCAGACCCCTCGATTACCCAATCGGAGAACAGGCTCAGTCGACCTTTGTGCCAGTCTCCATGCTGCTCACCCGTCCGTCCCGTTCCAGGCTGCCCAGCGCCTGTTCTGAATGCTTCGCCGGCAGAGGGAAAAACCCCTCCTCCTTGGCCAGCTCCTGGCCGTCGCGGCTGAGCACGAACCGCAAGAAGGACTTGAGCGCGGGTTTCAGCTTGCCGTCGGCTTCGGGGATCGCGTAGATGTACAACTCGCGAAAGAGCGGATATTCGCCGTTTAGCAGGGTTTCATTGGTCGGCGTGACAAACCGTTCACCGCTCTTGCGGGCCAGCGGCACGACACGCACTCGTTTGCTTCGGGCTGCGTACCCTGTTGCCGCATAGCCGATGCCACGCTCGTCGGCGCCCACCTCAAGAATCACCGACATGGATCCGGGCTCCTTGTGCACGTCCTTCCGCTGCTCGCGTCCACCAAGGACCATGCTGCTGAATGCCTGATAGGTGCCGGATGTGGTATCCCTGCCGTAGCGGTTGATTTCCAATGCACTGAATTTTCCGTCTACCCCGACCTGCTTCCAGAGTTCGGCTTCATCCGCCTGGTTGGGCACGGCGGTGAACATCTCGGCCACCTGTTGCAGCGTCAAGCCTTTCAACGGGTTCTTGTGATTCACGACCAGCACGATGGCGTCCAGGGAGGCCGCCACTCGAACCGGCATCACGCCCCGCTGCGCCTTGATCGCCTGCAACTCGTCCTGCGACAGGGGGAAGGACACGGCAACGAGGTCGGCCCCTCCCTTGATCGGCGCGGTTCCCCTAAAGACCGCCGGCACCGCTTCGCTCGTTAGAATCCCGGTGGTTTCGAACTTTATGCCGGAGTGATGGTGCTGAAACCGCTCCGTCCAGAGGTCGAACAGGCGCTTGATCGATTCGGACGCCCCGGCCAGCAGGGTTCCTTCGATCTTGGGCGATCCGTTGCTCTCATAATGCTTCAGCGCCGGATCGACTTCCGGCCTCACTTGCGCTTCCGCAAACCCCGCCTGGCATGCCAGCAGCATCACCGCGAACAGCCCTGCGTTCCACATTTTCTGCCACACGTTCATAGCCCCTCCCTTATTCGGAGACATTTCAATCCACGTGGACCATCCACTTGCACGCCCCAGTTATAGCGGAGGGACGTTTCCGTTCCCTCTATCAATTGTTACAGGGCGGTTAATTTTTCAGGCGGCCGGCAATTTACACAACGCTTACTCGCGGCAGACCTGCACACAACACTCACCCGATACAGTGCAGGCGTGAGGCTGGGTAAGGAGGACGCAGTGGATCTGATCTCATTCATCGGATTTGTGGCGATTGGCGCGGCGCTGGCAGCGCCGCTGGTCTATGGGCTGGCGACGCTGCTGGGGATGAAGCACAGGCAATTTCACCCGATCCTTCGCCATCAACAGCAGGACGGCACCACGGTGCAGATGGCGAACGGTCAGGCAGAACCGCCGGGCGAGCCGCGATCCGTTTCTACACAACAAGGGAGGACATAGAGATGGTCACGACCAGGCACTTGATGAAAAACAATCTGGCGAAGGTCTCCTGCGGCGCGCCGGCACTCGAGGCCGCCAAGGTCATGCGCGAGCGCCGGATCGGCAGCGTCTTTGTGGAACAGCAGGGCCGCATCGTCGGCATCGTGACGGAGACCGATATTGTCAGGAAAGTCGTGGCGGACTGCCATTGCCCGCAGTACGTGCTGGTGCGGGACATTATGAGCAGCCCCGTTATCGGCATCGATGCGGCGAGACCCATCACGGACGCTGCGGACCTGATGGACCGCAGCCAGACGCGTCACCTGGCGGTGATGCGGTCAGGCGATATTGTCGGAGTCCTGTCGGTCCGGGATCTCCTGCGGCCGGTGGCGATTGATGAGTTCTGAGGCCGGACTCTACGAACGGATTCGGATACCCGGCGTCGGAATGCCCGCTTCCGCAATGGGGGGTGTTCGCGTCGCCGAGCGAGCGAGGGACGCGATGCGCTCGGTGGATCTCATGACCGTCTGGACCAGGGGGATCAAGCTGGTCCTGAGCATGCTGATCCTGACCATCCTGACCGCTCTGGCCGGCGGCGTCATGATGACGTTCATCGATATCGGCCTGCTCTTTCGACGCCCCGTGGAAGAGG
>JANOEZ010000523.1:0-2342 GCA_031413335.1 Nitrospirota bacterium | reverse complement strand
GCACGTGTCACCCGTCACCCGTCACCCGTCACGAGGCCGCTCACACCCGCCGATTACGACCGGTTCCGGCAGGCGCTGACTCGTGTGGAGACACCGCTGGCCCACTATGCGCTGGCGCCACATCTCATATGGAAAGACCTGTTTCGCTACTCGTGGGCAGAGATTGACGGGTGCGTCTGTCTCTTTGCCGAGTACGCTGATGGCCTTTTCATGCCTCTTCCCCCTCTTGCGCTTCACGCTTCACGCTTCACGCGCGACGCTCTTACTGCCTGCTTCGCGCGGATGCGCGAAACCAATAAGGGTTCTGCTGTCAGCCGGATCGAGAACGTGCCGGAGGAATGGAAGGCGGGGTTCGAGGCGGCGGGGTATGAGGTGAAGCCAAAAGATCCGGACTATCTGTATCGGACGGCTGATCTCGTCGCACTCGCGGGCGACAACTATAAATCCCAACGGGCAGCCTGCAATCGCTTCGAACGTGAATATCGGTCTTCGTTCGAGCCCTATCGGGACTCGGATCGGGAGGCGTGCCTGGCGCTCTTTCGTGACTGGGCGGCGCAGAAGCAGGCAGCCGGTCTTGAGGAAACGGGCCGGCACATGCTCGCGGATTCCGAGGCCGCGCACAGGGAAGCCCTCGCGCATCATCGCGAGCTGGGGCTGGTCGGTCATGTGGTTCGGGTGGATGAAAAGGTTCGCGCCTACACCTTGGGCTATGAGCGATCGTCTGCCGTGTTTTGCGTCTTGTTGGAAGTGGCGGACCGGACGGTCCATGGACTGGCGTCGTTCATCTTCCGCGAATGCTGCCGAGAAGCGGCTGGACGAGGCTATGCGTTCATTAATACGATGGACGATTCGGGCCTGTCGAGCTTGGCGCATTCCAAGCGTGCGTACCATCCGATCCGGATGGTGCCGAGTTATATCGTGACAGAATCCTGAATCAGTTGTGCTGGAGAAAGGCGCGGCTTATAATTCCCGCCACAGTGAGAACAAAACCGATGGCGTCCAAGCACGACAAGATATCTAAAGGTCACGAACTGGACATTGACCGGTACCGCGTCCGGCAGGAACCGTACTATGCCGAAACGGGCGGCGAGATCGGCCTCTTCACGATCGCGTCCAAAAGCAAGATGCCGGTCATGCTCAAGGGGCCGACCGGTTGCGGTAAGACGCGCTTTGTCCAGTATATGGCCTGGAAGTTGGGCCGCCCGCTCATCACCGTGGCCTGCCACGAGGATCTGACCGCCTCCGACCTCGTCGGGCGCTATCTCTTAAAAGGAAACGAGACGGTCTGGGCGGACGGCCCGCTCACGCTCGGCGTGAAGCACGGGGCGATCGTCTACCTCGACGAAGTCGTCGAGGCGCGCAAGGACACGACTGTCATCATCCACCCGCTGAGCGACGACCGCCGCCTGCTGCCGATCGAGAAGAAAGGCCAGATCGTCGAGGCGGTGGACGATTTTATGCTCGTCATTTCCTACAACCCCGGCTACCAGAGCGTGCTCAAGGATCTCAAACAGAGCACCAAGCAGCGGTTCATGGCGATCGAGTTCACCTACCCGCCGGCGACGATCGAAGTGCAGGTGATCGAGAAGGAAGCGGGCGTGAATAAGGAGATGGCGCAGAAGCTGGTGAAGCTGGGCGAGAAAGTGCGAAATCTCCGCAATCACGGTCTGGAAGAAGGCGTAAGCACGCGACTGTTGATCTATGCCGGGCAGTTGATCGGCAAGGGCATCACGCCGGCGCGAGCCTGCGAGGCTGCCGTGGCGCGGCCGATTACCGATGACCCTGACATGCAGCGCAGCATTGCCGAACTCGTCAAAGCAATCTTTTAATCTCCTCTACTCGCAGAAGGCAGCGGCTGACGAAGGACGAATTGCTCCGGCGTCGGTATGAAGCAGGGTGGCAAGGCCTCGCGTCCGCGCCTCTCGAAGCGACCCTTCCGGGCGTTAGCGGGCGGAACCTTCTGGAATTCCCGCGGCCGCGGTCGTTGACCGCGGTGCCTTGGTCAGTTCCAGCTTTCCTTCCCGCTAAAGCCTCGGTGGGTGCCCCGCTTCTCCGGCAAAGTCCGCTCGCCCTCGCCACCCCACTTTTTAAAATAGAACGGTGACAGACCGCTTGAAAGTCTGTCACCGTTAACGCTTCGCCACGTTCAGTGTGCTGCTCCTGTAGCTAGTGCCCTCGAACCATTGCCCACCTTGGAGCTACGAATTGGGTGTCTACGTAGGCCATGTCTTGACCGGTTTGGCCAAGAGGCGCACAATTCGAACTCGTCAGCGACACTAAACACACTGAGTGTCGGGCGAAAAGTTCGCGCAGGCATATCTCACGAATCATGTGAGAGTCGA
>JANOEZ010000522.1:0-2266 GCA_031413335.1 Nitrospirota bacterium | reverse complement strand
TACCTTGATCGACGGGATGAACGCGCCCTCAAACGCGGCGGTGCGTTCGGCAAAGCCCGAGACGCCAAGCGCGCCGAGGGTGTTGCCATGCCACGACCGTTGCCGCGAGATGAAGCGGCGGCGGGATTTCTGACCGATGGCGGTCTGGTATTGCAGGGCGATTTTCAGGCAGCTTTCCACCGCCTCGGACCCGCCGGTGACAAAGACCATTTCCCGCAGGGTGCCGCCGCAGTTGGCGCGGATGATATCGGTCAATTCCTCGAGCGCGTCGGTGGTGAAGTTGTAGCGATAGCCGTGGGCGATGCGGTCAAGCTGGGCGGTGATGGCTGCGTTGACCTCTGCGTTGGCGTGGCCAAGGCAATAGACGGCGGGACCGCCCGACCCGTCGATGTATTGCTTGCCGGTGGCGTCATATAGGTAGCTGCCCTCGCCCCGGATGACCTTGGGCAGGGCATCGGTGGTCTGGATGCTGGGCGGTTGGGCGGTCATGGGGTATTCCGGTTGGGTTGGGGCGAGTGTGGCAGGGTGATGGTGGCGGGGCAAGGTGGTGGGGATGGGCGATTGCAGCCTTTCTGTTTCCTTGCCTGATTTGCCCGACCGTTTGGACTGCGGAAAACCCCTTGCCTCTCCGGCGTTCCGCCTCCGAGGCAACGGACCAGGGGACGCGGTGCGTCCGCTGATCGGTCGGTGGGCGGTTTGCCAACCTTAGATCGGGTCGCGGTGCCAGCCGTCCAGCCATTCGACCGAGGCGCACCCGGCAAACCGCGCGAGGCGGCTCCTTCGTTATCCTCGATCTTTTTGGTGTCAGCTTCCAGTTTCCACGCAGGCCAGCAACGTCGGCACTTCCACCACCCCGCCCATCCGATCGTCCAGCCGCAACACGGCCGTCAGGAACGGCTTGCCCTCTTTCGCATCGCCGGACGGCGTGGGGAGAAACTGCTCCGTCCGAACGGTTCTGATCTCGGGGACCCGCTCCACCAACACGCCGACTTGCTGGTTGCCGTGCTTGATGATCACCGCATACGGCGCCAGCCCCGCCGTCGGCATGTTCAGCATGCGGCGGAGATCCATGACCGGAATCACGGCGCCGCGCACGTTGGTCACCCCGACCAGCGCGGACGGCACGCCCGGCACCGGCGTAATCACATCCACTTCGAACACTTCCCGCACGTGGCGCAGATCCACGGCATAGACCTCGCCGCCGATCGTCAGCAGACAGACCTTGGTCGGGCTGTCCGCGCGTCCGCGCGCCTCGGCCGGCTGCCCCTGTGAAACCGGTAGATTGACGTTTTCCATGCGGTCGATGCGCCGCCTACCCGGTCAGTTTCTTGACCGCCGCTAGCAGATCCTCATTCTTGAACGGCTTGACCACGTAGCCATTGGCGCCCTGCTGCTGCCCCCAGAACTTGTCGCTCTCCTGCCCCTTGGACGAGCAGAGCAACACCGGAATGCCCTTGAACCGATCGTCGTTTTTGAGATCCCGGCAGGCCTGAAACCCGTTTCGACCGGGCATCACGACATCCAGAATGACGATGTCGGGACGGTCGGTCACCAGCTTGTCTTCCAACTTCTCGGTGTTGGGATAGGAGACCACCGTATGATTGGCGCCCTTTAGGACGCTTTCAATCAATTGCAATTCCGCGTAGGAATCATCCACCACCACAATCTTGCTCATCGAAGCCCATCCTCCATCAAATGTTGCGCGACACAAAGACGCATCGACTATTTCACCGGAATAATCAGGCTGATCGCCCCGGCCAGTCCGCCTTCCTTCCACCCTTCCTTCTTGTTCCCCGTAATATCGCGCTCGCCGGCAGGCTCCCCGTGGCAACCAAGACATCCCTTGCCGGCATATTCCGGCGCCATCATGCGCAAGGCCGGCTTGCCGTTGACCACCGTCATCCGGGTATATTCCTTCCCCTTCGGATAACTCGCATCGGCAAAGAGCTTCAGCACTTCCGCCTCGAATTCGTCCGGCTTGTTGCTAGGGAACCGATAGTCCATACCGGTCAGTTTGAGCTTGATCCCTGTCTTTTGCCCGAACTTTTCTCCTGTCAACCGCCCCCAGACAGCCGGAATGAATCCCTTAAATCCAATACCCTGCTTGTTGATTTTGAACTGGTTATCTTCGACGACTTCCTTGCCGGCTTCCAGGAGCGCCAGCAGTTGCCGGGTCTGGGCACAGACAGTGTGGCGGCGCTGGCTGAAATGCTGACAGTGGCGGTGGAAGCGCTCGAGTGCGCCGGCGTCAGTGGCATTTCCATCG
>JANOEZ010000521.1:0-6321 GCA_031413335.1 Nitrospirota bacterium | reverse complement strand
CTTCTAATGAGAAAATAATTGGAGGAATAATTCGCGCCTTTTCATCATTACCAGATGAACGAACGTTGGATGATTAATTCTGCCGGCTTGAGGCCAACCCACTGACCCCATTCCAAACGGATTCGGGCGCGCAACAGCCTGGCCTTGCCTGATGCGGTGCTCCCCCACTCGCACTCATGCAGTGGATTGCCGTCAGGATCGGTGGCGAGAATCCGCCGGTTGTTGAGGCCGTAGAACACGAGATGCCCGCTAGGTTGGCGCGTCATGCGGCCGCCGGCTTCAGCGAGATCTTTGAGAAACGAAAGGTTGGAGGGGAAAACGATAGTGCCGGATCGTGTCAGAACGGAGCGCGCGGAGTCGTCCACGTCATTCCCGGACTTGGCCGGAACCGAGCACAATGAATTTCGAGCAGGTGAGTTCTTCCAGGCCCATCGGCCCGCGTGCATGAATGCGTGTCGTGCTGATGCCGATCTCAGCGCCGAGGCCGAACTGAAAACCGTCGTTCAAACGCGTGGAGGCGTTGACCATGACCGCGCCGGCGTCCACTTCGCGCAGGAACCGCATGGCACGGGTATAGTCTTTGGTGATGATGGATTCCGTGTGGTGCGAGCCATATGTTTCAATATGTGCCATCGCCTCTTCCATGCTCCTGACGACCTTCACGGCCAGGATCAAGGCCAGAAATTCCTGCCCGTAGTCACTCTCCGAGGCCGGCTTGGCTTCGGGCGCCACCTGGCAGGTCTTGGGGCATCCGCGCACTTCAACCTTGGCGGCGATCAGCTTTTTGACGAGTTCAGGCAGGAACGTTCTCGCCATCTGTTGATGCACAAGCAATGTTTCCATGGCGTTACAGGTGGACGGACGCTGGGCCTTGGCATTGATGCAGATGTTCTCGGCCATGGCGGGATCGGCGTCGGCATCCACATAAATATGGCAGACGCCCTTGTCGTGCTTGATGACCGGGATGGTGGACTGCTCCGTGACCGTCTTCATCAGTGCGTCGCCGCCGCGCGGAATGATCAGGTCCACGTACTTGTCCTGCTTCAGCAGCGCGTGGGCCACGTCCCGCTCGGTCCGCTCGACAAAGGTGATGGCCCCGGCCGGTACGCCGGCCTTCTCCGCGGCCTCAGACAAAATGGCCGCAATCGCACGGTTGGAGTGAACGGCCTCGGATCCGCCGCGCAGGATGCAGACGTTCCCGGATTTCAGGCAGAGTGCTGCGGAGTCCGCCGTCACGTTTGGCCGCGATTCATAGATGATGCCGATGACGCCGATCGGCACGCGGATCTTGCCGACTTGCATGCCGTTCGGCCGCCGCCACATCTTCGGCGCTTCCCCCAGAGGGTCGGGCAACTTCACGATTTGCCGGATGCCGTCGGCCATTTCCTTGATGCGCTCGGGCGTGAGCTTCAAGCGGTCGGCCATGGCTGTGCTGCCCTTGGCAGTTTCGAATGCCTCGAGGTCCTTCTCGTTGGCGGCGAGCAGCTCGTCAATCCTGGCTTCCAGACCTTCCGCCATTGCCGTCAACGCCTGGTCTTTCACGATGGTGGACAAGGTGGCGAGTTTGTTCGCCGCCGCGCGGGCTTTTTTCACCAGCTCGACGACATACTCCTGGCTCGACAACTCAGGCTTGTCCTGCGTCGCCTCGTCAGTCATGGATGGAAGCTTGGCGTCTTTCATACTGTGCCGTTCGCTGAGAATACTCCGTGCTTCGAAAGAGCGTCAAGGGAGGGCAAAAATCAGTCGGAACGCGTTACGGGTGGGCGCAGGCCGTCAACTTTTCATTTTCCAGGCACGGACCGTTTCCAGAAGTTTCAGCGCCAGCCCTTCGGCCTTTGACACCTCATCCGGTTTGGCAGGCGTACCAGAGGCCGGAATTGCGGCGGCGAGCGCGGTGACGAGGAATTCTTCCGCCAGACATTCGGTGCGCACCGGCGGATGCTCCAACAGCATGTCAAAATTAGACATCAGTTTCTTGTACAGGCCGCTGGATTCGAAGAGACCGGCCGCGACGTCGTTCTCCCAAAGGTCGATACTAAATGCGCGTTTTCCTTCCCGCCCGATCAGCCAGTACGCACCTTTGAAATCACGTTGTTTGCGCAGAAACGGCAGCACACGTTCCTGCCATGCGGCTGTCGCCTGTGATTTCACGCCAGCATTAAGTTGATAGATCACCACGCCTGCCCACATCGACATTGTGGCCTCTCTTTCTATCTTACCGACGGCACGCAGCCGAATGGCTTAAGCGCGAGCGGAACTGGGAATGGAATTTACGCCTATTGGGGGCAAAGTGCCACTCCGTCGTGATTTTATTGAACGCAAGGGGCCGGCGAAGTGTGGTGTGGTGCCGAGGGACAGAATCGAACTGTCGACACCAGCCTTTTCAGGGCTGTGCTCTGCCAACTGAGCTACCTCGGCACGCGGCGCACGATAACAAGGCCCGTCTAAACGTGTCAAGCAACGGAGTTGCGCGCGCCGCGCGCACATTAGGCGTCGCGCGACAGCCGGCTGAAATAAAATGTGGCAATTGCCGCGGACGCGGCCACGTTCAGCGATTCCGCGTCCGAACTGATCGGGATGTGGAACCGGATTGTGGCTGCCCGCAGCGTGTCACTGGACAGCCCCCGACTTTCGTTCCCCAATGCAATGAGGGTTTTGGCGGGAATGCTGGTGATTTCGTCCATCCGTTTTGCGTGCTTGCCTGAGGAGTCTGCCGCCAGGATTGCGCAATGAAATGTTGACAGTTCGCCGACGTTCTTCACGGTGAAGACGGGCAGCTTGAGGAGCGTCCCGGCTGTCGCGCGGACGATTTTCGGATTGAAGACATCGGCGGAATCGGCCGACAGCCAGAGCCCGTCCAGTCCCAACGCAGCCGACGTCCGGATGATTGTGCCGACGTTCGTGGGATCCTGCAGGCATTCTCCGTAGATTCCCAGAACCTGTGGCCGCTTAAACATGGCGGTCAGGTCCCAGGCCGGTTTTTTGATCACGGCGAGAATGCCCTGGGACGTGGTCGCATCCGACAATTTCTCGAACAGCGTGTTGCGGCACAGATAGACGGGTTGCGAGTCGAGCGCCCGGCGAACCGCCGGTTCGCAGGTGTCGAGGTAGGGTTGCGTGACGACGACGGCTTCGATCGCGCGTGATTTGACGCGCAGCAACTCCCGGATCGGCTTGGCGCCTTCCATGACAAACACATGGTCGGCGTCGCGGGCCTGCTTCTCCTTGAGCAGGCGCTTGATTCTCGATGACTGCGCGGCAGTCAGTTCGGCGAACGATGAGAAATCGGCTGTCGGCATTGTCGGTTGCGCCTCCGGGAGCGATTCAGTATCATCCCGCCATGTCGCTCGGTGCTACCATCCAGGCGTGGCGGCTGTCACGTGGCCGGTCTGTCGAATCACTGGCCGAGCACGCCGGCCTTCCTGCGTCGTCTCTTGAAGCCATCGAGTCGGGAGAGACCGATCCTCCTGCCTCGACGCTGGAACTCGTCGCCAAAGCCCTTGGGATTCCCGTTTCATGGCTGTATGGCGATCCAAAACATCTCGAGTGGCTGACACGCGCTGATGGTGATGATTCGGAACCGGTTCCAGCCGATTCACTCGATCCTGTCATTGAACGAATCCTGCTCGCGGCCCGTCACGATCGCGGACTCTATGCCCTGCTGACCGCCGTGCTTCAGGGCGGCGATCCGAAATTGATCCGGGCGGCCGAAATGAGTCTGCGCAGTCTGGCTAAGCAATCCAAGCAAGCGACTGTTCCCTGGCAATCCCGACCTCCGGGTCATTTTGAACCACCCTCTGATTGACGGGCCCTGTCATAGCACGAGCGTTCCGCTCCGTCAAAGCGCCTGTGTTACAATAATAACCGTCGCCTGCTGCTGACCGGGGATGCTGACCATGGCCGTCACACGGACGATCGGCTCCGCGCTCATTGCCCGGTTGCACCAACTGGGTGTGAGGCACATTTTCGGCATCCCCGGCGATTACGTCCTCGGCCTCTACAAACTCATCGAGCAGTCCCCCATCCAGCACATCGGCACCACACGTGAAGATGCGGCGGGCTATGCTGCCGATGCCTACGCGCGGATCAACGGGATCGGAGCCGTCTGCGTCACCTACTGCGTCGGGGGGCTGAACCTGGTGAACGCGATTGCCTGCGCCTACGCCGAGCGCTCGCCGGTGGTGGTGCTGACCGGCTCGCCCGGCCTCTCTGAGCGGGTCCACAATCCGTACCTCCATCATATGGTGAAGGACTTCTCGACCCAGAAAGAGGTGTTTGAAAAAATGACCGTGGCAGCTGTGGTGCTGGACGATCCGCATACGGCTGAACGGGATATGGAGCGGGCCTTCGCCGCGTTACGGCGGTATAAACGTCCGATCTATATCGAGGTCCCGCGCGATCTGGTGAACGTCCCTCTGCCCGTTGCCACGCATCCCGTCTGTATGGAGGAGGAGCCGAGCAATCCCGCCGCCCTGGCCGAGGCCGTCTCGGAGGTGCGGGCGATGCTCGATACCGCCAAGCGGCCGGTCCTTCTGGTGGGCGCCGAACTCGGCCGGTTCGGACTGGAAGATCAGTTGCTGAAACTGGTCGAGCGGCTCAATCTCCCGGTGGCTTCCACGCTGCTCGGCAAGTCGGTGATTCGCGAAGACCACCCCTTGTATGTCGGTGTCTACGGCGGGCTGATCGGCCGCGATGAGGTCCAGCAGTTCGTGAACGGATCCGATTGTCTGCTGATTCTCGGCACGCATTTAACAGACATCGAAGACGTGAGCGCGAACTCTCCCCTGATCACGGAAGGCCGCACGGTGCACGCGACGAGTGATCGGATCGCGGTCAAGCATCACCGGTACGAGGATGTCCGGTTCGACGAGTTCGTGCGCGCACTCAGCGAATTGACCGTGAAGCCATTTCCGAAGCAATCCCTGCTCGGGCCGGAGCCGGTCAATCCCCGCCCGCCGGCTGCGTCGGATGCCGCCACGCTGCGCGGCCTGTTCACGCATGTGAACAGCCTGTTGGATGAAAAAACGCTGGTCATCGCCGATGTCGGCGAGGCGCTGTTTGCGTCGGCCGATCTGCGCGTGCACCGGCGGTTCGAGTTCATCGCGCCGGCTTATTACACCTCGATGGGATTTGCCGTGCCGGCGGCGGTCGGCGTCGGCTTTGCCGATCCGGCTTTGCGTCCGATCGTGCTGGTCGGTGACGGCGCGTTTCAAATGACTGGCACCGAATTATCGACCTGCGTGCGGCACAAGCTGACGCCGATCGTCATTGTCCTGAACAACCGCGGCTATTCGACCGAGCGGGAAATCATGGAAGGCTCGTTCAACGACATCCACGACTGGCGGTATGAGAAAATCTGTGAGCTGATCGGCGGTGGAATTGGCTATCTGGTGCGGACGCACGGTGAACTGGTCCGTGCGCTGGAGGCCGCGCTGGCGGACCGCTCGCAGGTGCACGTGTTGAACGTGCTGCTCGATCCGGCCGACCGATCTCCCGCGATGGTCCGACTGGCGAAACGGCTGGCGAAACGGCTGGCAGGAACGTAAGCGGATTATTTTGGGGTCGGCGGCGCGCTCTTTTGTGCAAACACCGTGGCGTCGCAGGAGATGTATTTGATCTGCTTCATCGGAATGATGGTGACTTCCCGGGCCGTGTCCACTTCCAGCACTTCCATGTCCTCGCTGATCGTGTGGCGGATCGCATCCTTTACCAGTAATTCCTGATTATCCACGAAAACCACTTTCACCCAATAAGTCACGTCCAACCCCCTTCGTCGTGTGCGTGCGGCTTATTCATCTTCTTCCGGATTGATCGGATTCATGCCCAACGGTTTGCACAATTCCAGCATTTGCCGATCCGTACTGACGAGCGACAGCCGTAACGATCGAAATTCGTATGCGAGCATCAGGTGGACAGCTTGGGGCGCGCGGAGAACCGGATACTCCAGGAGCAATTGTTTTGTGGCGGTGAAGGTTTCACTCGTCGGTGTGGCGAAATGATAGACCCCGCGCATGGACTCCGCCTCGAATTTGAAGAGCACCGAGTACCAGTCATCGCGGGTCAACTGTCCTTCGCGTGCTTTGAGCGCAAAGAGAGCATAGAATTCGGTGATCGTGGGGCCGCCGACGATGATCGTTTTCTCCCGCTTGGTCATCAGGCTGTTGACGATGCGGGAGCCCCGTTCGCGGCTGTACCGCTTCACCAGCGCTGTGGAATCAAAGTAATAGTAAGGCATGGCTCACGCTCTCCTTGAGACGATGAATTCGGCCAATGCTGTGCGGAGCTTGGACAGGCGATCCTGAATTTCTTCGATCGGCAGTT
>JANOEZ010000520.1:0-3087 GCA_031413335.1 Nitrospirota bacterium | reverse complement strand
GCAATCGTGGGTCAAACGGGTGGACGGCTCTCAGGTCGGCTTCGCGGTGAAACAGATTGTCAGCGGGAAACACCAGTGGGAAGCCATGTGCAACGGGTACAGCGGATCACATTCGTAATCCGTCACAAGCAGGCCTAGCCTAACGTCTGTAGCAACGCCCTCATTTCCGGAATCAGATCCACGCCGCCGTTGGAGCGGCCCGACGCAGCCGCGTCGATGCCGGCGTTGAGCACCGGCTTCGCGTCGTCTTTTCGCCCAAGCTTGGCCAAGGCGCGGCCCAGGGCCAGATGCGAAGCGACATGGACGGGGTCGAGCTGCACCGCCACGCTCAAATGCTCGACGGCCTCTTCCAGACTGCCGCCTTCCTGAAGAATCTTATTCCCCAGGCCGTACCGCCCCAGGAACCCCTTCGGGTTCTTCGCAACCATTTGTCTGAATGCTTCAATATCCATGGCGCTCCTTATACCACACCAACTTCAGGGGCGCACGGAGGGATGGCGAGCGGCGGGTTGGTCTTCTCCCTTGCTCGCGGAACGCGATGAATAGGATGAACATGGCGGATGAGGCTTCCCTCCGTGCTCGCAGAGGCCGCTCATTCTTCAGAACTGAGCTGGAGAGTGCCGGCGAGCAGGCGCCTGCCGACGTAGAACATCAGGCCCGCGCCGATCAAGGGAATGAGGAGTTTCCAGAGGGTGAATCCGGCCTCCTGTCCTTCGACATGGTGAATCGCCGGATCATCCGGCAGGTAGGTCACTTGGATCGGACCATGCTCCTGCAAGCGGTCCCACACGTCCTTGCCCAGCTCCACGCGGTCGGTGATGTCCTCACCCAAAACCGAAAAACGGTAGGCGACGGAGTAATAGGTTTCGATCCTGCGCTCCTCGTCCCTGTAGCTCTCTACCCGCCTGGTGCCGACCGTTTTCTCCAGCACGGTGCCATCCACAGTGCGGCCCTCCTGCTCCAGGCTCCGGTCATGCGCCAAGCCGGTGATCGTGGTATACGCGCCCCCAACCAGAAACAGCACCCCCGACACCAGAAACACCCAGCCGATCGAGCTGGCCGGAAGGTCGGCCCACCATTGACGGATTGAAAATGACTCGTTCGTGGACATCTTTCACGGAATCGGGGGTAGCTCAGCCTGTCCCCTTTTCTTCTCCAGTCTCAAATGAACCCGCCGTTCACGCGGATGTTCTGGCCGGTGATCCAGCGCGCATCGTCGGTGACAAGAAAGGTCACGACATCGGCAATATCGGTGGGCTCGCCCAGGCGACCGAGCGCGGCCATCCGCGAGAACTCCTGCTTATGGGCTTCGGTCTTGCCCTCGCCGAAGAGTTCCGTGTCGGTCGGCCCGGGTGACACCGTATTGACCGTGATGCCGCGCCGGCCAAGCTCATGCGCGAGGTGCCGCGTCATTTGCTCCACGGCTCCCTTCGTCGCGGCGTAGGCCGCGTAGGTGGGGAGCATCAATCCCGTGACCGACGAGGAGACGTTGATAACCCGTCCGCCGTCCGACATGCACCGCACCGCCTGCTTGCAGGTGAGGAAGACCCCTTTGACGTTTGTCGCCATGATATGGTCGAACTCCTCCTCGGTAATTTCCGCGACCATCTTGTAGAGCGGGACACCGGCATTGTTGACGAGGATGTCCACCTTGCCGAATTGCTTGACGCTCTCGTCGAACAGGCGCTGCACGTCCGCCGCCTTGCCGACATCGGCCTGAATCGCCATCGCCCGGCTGCCACCCTCTTCAATACGGCGCACGACGGCCGTGGCTTTGTCTGCGCTGTCCATGTAATTCACCACCAGGCTCGCGCCCTCGCGCGCGAGGCGCTCGGCAATGGCCGCCCCAATACCACGCGACGCCCCCGTGACAACCGCCACTTTCCCTTTCAATCGTTGTCCACTCATAAGGCTCCTTTCGGGTTGACGCTTGCTGGACAGAGGCAACGCGTGGCTTCCACAATTTCCTTATACCATACCACGATGATCATGGCGCCGGCCCTGAAGGATTGGCGTTGAGGTGCGCGATGATGACTCTCGCGTCGCCGATCGGATCGGTGGTGAACGGGGCTGCGTGCTGCTTGGGCACGGCGGTGCTCAAGCGCTCCGCCGCCTGGCGGATGGGAAGCGGAAAGGATGAATCCTGCTGAATCTGGCGAAGATATTCCATCGCATCCCCGCGCCACTTTTTAACTGGCAGCCGCTCCAGCCACGCCTCGGTGGCGAGGGCCACGGCCCGCCGGGCGCAGACGCGCGCCTTGCCGTCATTGGCGTCTTTCAATGCGGCTTCGGCCGCGGCGAGTTCCCGTTCGATCAGCGCCGTCTGCGTCATCAGGCGAGTGCGTTCCGATGGATAATGCAATGCACGTCGAGGATGTTGTCGGTGCGGTCAACCGTGTAGAAGATTCGCCAATCCCCGACCGCGTACTTGGCCAGGCCGGGTAATTCCGGGGCAATCGGCTCGTGGCGGAGATTCCCCACGTTCGAAGCCAGCCATTTCGTCTTGTCGAGCAATCGTTGCGCCAACTCCTTGTCCAGCGCGGCAAGATCGGCGATGACGGCAGGCCTGCAGGCAAGGCGATACCAGGGCATGGCCGGTTACCAGTTCAACCCGAGCTTTTCAGCTACCTCGTCGCCGCTGATTCGCTCCGTCGAGGCCAGTGACTGTTTGAGACGCGTCCGAAGCGCCTCACCGAGCTGCAGGCCCAGATCTGGGTCGCCCACCAGTTCGCGCAGCCGGTCATCCACCAAGCCGCGTACCAGCTCCTTGAGTTGCTCAGGCGAGAGTTGCGAAAGATCCATGAGCTATCGTAGTTGAAAACGGCGGGGGAATACCAGAGCAGACCGGAAGAAGCCTCAAGAAAAGATGGCTTAGGAGCGAGCTGGCGGGCTGGTTTCCTTCCTTGCTCGCAGAGGGCGCACGATCAGAATGTGCTCCCTCGATGCGCGCAGTCGAATGAAACCAGCCCGCCGCTCGTGGGAAGGGAAACTCACCTATAAATATAAAATAGAAAGGCGACAGGCCGCTTCACAAGCCCGTCGCCTTAACGCTTCGCCACGTTCAGTGGGTTACTCCGTAGTTATTGC
>JANOEZ010000519.1:0-5685 GCA_031413335.1 Nitrospirota bacterium | reverse complement strand
CGGAATACGTACCGTTGCTTGACACAAAACGCAGAACGGCCTAGCCTACGCTTTCGAATGCCGTATTGTTTGCATCCCGAACTACTGTGAAATCGAAAGGGGAGGCTGCTGTGCTACGTCGTGCGTCGCTCTGCCGCCGGCTCCTGTGCGCGTCGCTCTGCGCGGGATTGGCCCTGCTGGTTGCGCCGCCGCCTGCTCACGCGCAAACACCCCGCATTCAATCGCAAGGCGCGGCTGCCGCCGGCATGGGCAACGCCTTTGCCGCCCAGGCCGACGATCCCTCGGCCCTCCACTACAATGCCGCCGGCATGACCCAATTATCCGGCGTGCAGATGATGCTCGGCACGACCTTGCTCGGCGGCACCACGGATTTCACCGGCCCCACCGGCGCATCCACAACGGGAACTCGTGGCGGGGTGATCGCCATTCCCCCGCCGAGCCATTTTTATCTGACGGCCAACTTGAAAAGCCTGGGCCTGGCCTCGCTCGAGAATGTCACCATCGGCATCGGCGCCAACAGTCCGTTCGGTTCGCAAAGCCGATATCCGGAGAATTCACCATTCCGGTCTGCATCGACGTTTTCGACGCTTCCCTTGATCGACATCAAGCCCACTATCGCCATCAAGCTCAACGAGCAGCTGTCCATCGGCGTCGGCCTGGACATTTACACCTTCTCGAGCATCTTCGGGCACGGACAGGTCGAGCTCAATTCCATATCTGCCGGACCGACAAAAATAGAAATCAACGGAAGCGATACCGCCGTAGGCGCCAACGTCAGTCTGCTGTATACGCCCCTTCGTAGCGAGGAAGGGAAGCCGGTGCTGAACTTCGGGTTCGTCTACCGAAGCGAAACCGCCCTGGATCTGAACGGCGAGTTTCTCGTGAACGGAACCAAGCTCGCCAATGCTTCCACCAAGTTTATCCTGCCGGAAATCATGTCGGTTGCGGCGGCTTACTGGCCGGTTCGAGCCCGCGACCGGGAATGGAAACTCGAGTTCGACGTGGACCGCGCGAATTGGGCCAGCGTCAATGATTTCAACATCGCGCGCTCGGGCTTGGCCACGATCCCAAATCCCCAGAAATGGACTCCCTCCTATACCTACATGTTCGGCACGGAATACAAATGGCTCAGCCCCGCGTCTTTGCGCGACTGGGACATCGCGCTACGGGCCGGCTATATGCACCAGGAGTCACAGGTCCCTGCCCAGACGTTCCTGCCCGGCATTCCTTCGGCGCGGTCTCACACCCCGTCCGTCGGCCTGGGACTGCTCTGCAAGGAAAACGGCACCCTCTTCGGCCTGCGCTGCGGCAGTCTGGGTCCGGTGAAGGCCATCGGACTGGACCTGACCTATCAGGCCGTCCTGTACGAGGATCGCACGATCGCGGGAAATCTCAACCCCACCGTCAACGGCACCTACTCCACCACCGTCCAGGTCGGCAGCATCAGTCTCCGCTTCAACTTCTAACACGCCTGACCGCCCGGATACCTGGCCCTTGACACGAGGCCGGAACAGGCCTACCCTACCGCCCTCGATACGTATTATTCGCATTCCAAAATACAATCTCCCGTTCATGACCAATGGAACTGCTGGCCAAAGACCATCGCATTCTTGAAAAAGGCCCCATGGAAGTCCGCCCGTTTGGGGCGAATCCGGACGGCACCAAGATCCGCGACGTCAGCGGCACCACCGTCCGGGCGAACGTGGACTATCTGGAGGAGTTCGTCGGACGGGCACGGGGCGAGGCCGCCGGCGTCCGGGCGGTCGAGCAACTGGTGGCCTTGCTCAACGAGCGGATTCCCGACCCCGCCCACCACGTCACACCCGCCTTCCTGAAAAACGTCTGGAACAGCTACTCCTATGAGTTCCTGATGTTCATCAAGGAATTCTGCAAGGACCTGTCCGGCGATCCGCACTTTCAGTTCCACGTCGGAAAGAAATTCATTTCGCCGCTGATCCAGACGCTGGGCCGGCCCTTTTCCGTCCCGCAGATCTATAAAATGTTCGCCTATTTCGGCGACAAATTCGTCAAGGGATCCGTCGAGTACGGCATTGGGACCGTCACCGATCAGTCGGCGGTGCTGCGGGTAAAATTCACCGACCATGTGTACCGGCAGTTCGGCCCCTACCGAAAAGCCTGCGCAGCGCTGTCGTGTGAAGCGATGAAATCCGCCCTGACCTCGGTCCCCTGGCACATTCACCGCCTGCCAGATGCCACGGTGACGGACCTGTCCTGCATCTCGAATGGCGACGTGTACTGCGAGTGGGAGCTCCGGTGGGCGCGCCCCCCGCGTCAGCATGCGTTCTGGCCGGCCATCGCGCTGGTGGCTGGAATTGGAATCGTGCTGTTCGCGGCGCTGGCCGTCCGACACCCGACCATCGCGCCGGCTGAAGCCGTCACGATCGTCCTGCTCCCGGCCCTGGCCGCGGGAGCTGCGCTCAGATGGGCCATGCGCCGGGAGGCCCGCACCCGCGAGACGCTGATCCAGGAACAGATGGAGGGCGTCGAAGCCCGCCACGAGGAACTCCGGGAATCCTATCTGGACCAGGAACAGACGACCGTGGAGCTGCGGCGCAAGATTCGTGAAGTGGAAGAGCTGAATGTCAGCCTGGAGCACAAGGTGCGCGAGCGCACCGCCGACCTGCAGCGGCTGAATCAGGAGCTGAAGACGGTGAACGACCGACTTCAGGAATTGGACCGGCTCAAGTCGGCATTCGTGTCCATCGTGTCGCACGAGCTGCGCACGCCGATGACGTCCATCAAGGGCTATGTGGAAAATATTCTCGATGGGTTGGCCGGAGAGCTCACCGACCAGCAAACCTACTATCTGACGCGCGTCAAATTGAACACGGAACGGCTGACGCGCATGGTCAACGATCTGCTGGACCTCTCCCGCATCGAGGATCCCGACAAGCGGCACGAGTATCTCCGGCCCGCGCCCCTGTCCATCAGAGACCTGATCGCCGAAGTCGTGGAAAGTTTTCAGCCGATGGCCCGCCAGCGTTCCATTACCGTCACGGCGGACCATCCCGCCTCGCTCCCCTCGATACGGGGCGACCGGGACAAGCTGCACCAGATCCTCACCAACCTCATCGGCAACGCGGTCAAATTCACCCCTGTGCGTGGCGAAGTCCTGGTCGAGGCGGCCGCCCGGAGCCACGACTCCGTGCAGGTCTGCGTATCAGACACCGGCTGCGGCATCCCGCCCCACGAGCACGACAAGGTCTTCGATAGATTCTTTCGCGGCGATGCCATTCCTGAGGAGGCCCGCGGAGCCGGATTGGGGCTGGCGATCACGAAGAGCCTGGTGGAATTGCATGGCGGCCGGATCTGGATGGACAGCACGCCCGGCAAAGGCAGCCGTTTCTTCTTCTCGCTTCCTATCACGCACCCTTCGGCACAGCCTTCCCTCTGATTCCCTCCCTGCGTATCGAACCGGATACTCTGTACAAAAGATTCGATACAGCGCACTCTCGAGCTTTGCTTTTTCAAGCTTCCCCAATCATCCCCAAAATATTTTATATCTGCCATTAAGAAACAAGGACTTGGAGGCCGACTTTTCATCCTGCCCTGACCCTTTGGTACAGAGGTTGCTCTCTCCTCGCGTCAATCGAGTGAGCACTGCACGAGGAGGCGGATGAGATGAGAACTGCGACAATGGGACCGCTGAAAAAACGGCACCGGGTTCTGCTGCTCGAGAGCGATCCGGACGCCCGCGATACGATCCTGGCCATGCTGAAGCAGTCCGGTTACGCGGTTGTGGAAGCGGCAGGCAGCGACCAGGCGATGGTGCTCATGGGCGCCAACGGGTCTCCGCCTACTGTCAGCACCATCCTGTGCGATATCCGTGCGCCGAAACTCAAAGGCATCGACGCCGCCGCCTATTTTCACGTGCGCTATCCCCAGATTCCGGTGATCGTGACGGCTGCCTACCAGGATATCGAGTGGGCCATCACGCTCATGAAACATGGCGCCACCGACTACCTGGTCAAACCGGTCTCCAGGGACGACCTCGTGATGGTCCTCAAAAACGCCGTTGACCGCTTTGTGATGATGAGCCGCGGACAGCTCTAGAAGCCTGCGGTTAGGATTTTCTCTTGAAGACGGCTGTGCGGCCGAAATAGGCGAACGCGTCTTTGAGATTCAAATGGAACCGTTTGAACGGACCCACTTCCGGATACGGCTCCGCTCACGGGGGGCTGAGCGTGGGAGCCTTGACGACTTCCACCCCGGCCGGGACGGCAAACTCGAACAACGTCCCCTTCAGACCGGTATTCGGCTGCAGATTGCTGAACTGAAACGTGGCCACGTTGCCGCTGACTTCGTGGATGGATACGGTTTTGATGAAATACGTCTTGGGCTGCGCTTCCACCACGATCCGGACCACGGTCTTCACGGATTCCGGCCCGGCAGCTTTCGGAATCAGCGTCACCAGGGGGACTCCGCCCTCTCCCCGCTCGCCCCCCAACGTTGCCTGCGCCTCGAAATGCTCGTCCAGTTTAGCGGCCCCCTGCAACAACTGTAAGGGAGCCTGGGAGGCCGCCATCTGGGTGAGCTTCCCCACCAGCACCTGCTTGTGCTGCGGGACGTACATCATCAACTCGTTGCCGTTGACATAGATCTCCTGCACGTCCGGCTCCCGATAATCCCAGCGCAGCTTGCCGGGCTTCTTAATAAACATGTTGCCGCTGGACGTGAGCAGGGTGGCGAATCCTTCGATCTTGGTGACCTGCCTGAATTCGGCCTGCAGGTCCTTCGTCTGCTCGTATCGGGCCTGGATTTTTTTGACGACCTCTCGGACTTCCTTTAATCCCTTCTCCTCGCTCTGGTCGCCTGCCACAACGGTATATCCTGGAAAGAACACGCTGCCGAACACCAACAGCGTTGCGGCTGAGACGAGGACACGCTTAAAGGCGATCACAAGTCATCTCCTCCGATCGGGCCTTTGCGCGCGAGGACTTCCCGGCGCCCGTCCCGTCCGGGCGCGCCGACGATCCCATCCTGTTCCATCTGTTCGATCATGCGCGCCGCGCGCGGGTAGCCGACACGCAGGCGGCGCTGGATCAGCGAGGCGGAGGCCTGGCCCGACGACATCACCAGATCCTTGGCCTGTTCGTAGACTTCGTCCTGCCTCTCTTCCTCCCTGGCTTCCTCCTGCTTCAGCGACTGCAATTCTTCGGAATAGACGGGGGACGCCTGTTTTTTCACGAACTCCACCACGCGATGCACGTCGTCGTCCGGCACGAAGGAACCGTGCAGGCGGACGAGCTTCCCCGTCCCGGACGCCAGATACAGCATGTCGCCACGGCCCTGCAGCGCCTCGGCGCCGTTGGCATCCAGGATCGTCCGCGAGTCCGTTTTCGAGGAGACTTGAAAGGCGATGCGCGCCGGAAAATTGGCCTTGATCAAACCGGTCAGCACATCCACCGACGGCCGCTGCGTGGCCAGGATCAAATGGATGCCGGACGCCCGTGCCATCTGGGCCAGCCGCGTGATTTTTTCCTCGACCTCCTTGGGCGCCACCGCCATGAGGTCGGCCAGTTCGTCGATCATGACGACGATATAGGGCAGCGGAGACGGAGGCGTTTTGGGCTCCATGATCTGTTTGGGCCCTTCCGCAACCGTGCTCTCCCCGGCCGCCAGGCGGGCATCCTCCGATAGAAATTCGATCGGCAGATCCTCCTG
>JANOEZ010000518.1:0-2112 GCA_031413335.1 Nitrospirota bacterium | reverse complement strand
CGAGAGCGGGACCGGCAAGGAATTGGTGGCCAAGGCGATTCATCGCAGCAGCCCGCGCCGCGACCAGGCCTTGATCAAGGTCAGTTGCGCCGCGCTGCCGGAAACCCTCATGGAGGCCGAGCTCTTCGGCCATGAAAAGGGCGCCTTTACCGGCGCGCTGAAGCAGCGCCGCGGCCGGTTCGAGCTGGCCCATAGAGGAACGTTGTTTTTGGACGAGATCGGCGAGATTTCTCCGGTCGTCCAGGTCAAGCTGCTGCGCGTGCTCCAGGAACGACAATTCGAACGGGTCGGCGGCAATGAAACGATCGATTCGGATGTCCGTCTCGTCTGCGCCACCCAGAAGGATTTGAAGAAGGAAGTTCAGCAGGGACGGTTTCGCGAAGATCTCTATTACCGGCTCAACGTGGTGCCCATTCAATTGCCGCCGTTGCGAGCGCGCCGGGAGGATGTGCTGATGATTGCCGAGCATGTCCTGCAGTCGCGGTCGGCGCGGATGAGCAAGGCGGTGAAGGGATTCTCGCAGGGAAGCCGGGAAGTCCTGTTGCGCTATTCGTTTCCGGGCAATGTGCGCGAGCTGGAGAACATGGTCGAGCGGGCCGTGGCCCTCTGCCGGCCGAACGAGGACATCCAGGCATGGGATTTGTGCGGCATGCCGTCCTGTCCCTATCTCGGCGGTCCTCAGCAGGAGGGCTGTGGATTTTGCAGTGAAGGACTGACGGGCAAGCGGGTCGCGCCGGCCAATCGGAGCGACGTCATGGATTCGATGGCGGCGGCGCGGGAGCAGTTCGAGAAGCAGTACATCCTGTCGATCCTGGAACGGGCGGAAGGCAGCCGGACCATGGCGGCAAAAATCCTCGATCTGTCCAGAAAGGCGCTCTGGGAGAAGTGCAAGCGCTACGGCATCCCGTCGAACAGAAGCAGCTCGGAGGACGAAGACGAGTAGAGAAGGAGCGAGCTGGCGGCTTGTCTATGAACGGTTGACAGAATTGGGCTTGGAACGTAGGCTGTGCGCAGGCAGATCGGTGCGGCACAGCCGCAGAAAGCGTGAGATATGGCGAGAATAGTTCGGACAGATGCCCGACGAAAACTGCGACGCTACTTGGATATTCTGCGGGAGCAGATGCCCACGCTGCGAACCAGGTTTCATGTCCGCTACCTGGGTGTGTTCGGCTCGTATGTCCATGGCACTCCCCGGCGAGGCAGCGATCTCGACGTGCTCGTGGAATTCTCCAAGGCGCCGACTCTGTTCGAGTTCATCGAGATCGAACGCGATTTATCCTCCCGCCTGGGCATCAAAGTCGACCTGGTCATGAAGGGCACGCTCAAGCCGCTCATCGGACGGCAGATTCTCGCCGAGGTCGTCGGCTTGTGACGCGGAAGCGCGAGTTTCTCGATTACGTAGCCGATATCGAGGACGCCGCGCGGAGCATCTCGCAATTCATCGCAGGCATGTCGTGGACCGAGTTCGCGCGGGACCGGAAGACCATCTTTGCCGTGGTCCGGGCATTCGAGATCATCGGCGAGGCGGCCAAGAAAGTTCCGCCGTCTGTCCGCAAGCGGCATCCGAAGGTTCCATGGCGGCTGATGGCGGGTATGCGGGACAAGCTCATCCATGAATACTTCGGTTTGTTACAATTGGACAGTCAGTGCGCCAGCGGACCCTGGTTGTGGTGCACACGGACCGCGGGAATCACGTTCGCGTGATCAGCGCGCGCGTGGCAGCGCGCAAAGAAAGGGAGCAGTATGAAGAAGCCTAAGAATGGTCAGCACACTGAGATGCTTGATGAGTACGATTTTAGTCGGGGGGTCCGTGGCAAACATGCCGGGCAGTATAAGGCCGGAAGTAATGTGGTGATGCTGGCACCCGAAGTCGCCAAGGTGTTCCCTACATCGGAATCAGTCAACGACGCCCTCCGCGCACTCGCCAAAATTGTCCACAAGCGAACCAGAAAGGTCCCAGCATAGGGACTGTCGGCAGGAAAGTGTGCTCTGACTCTGCGTGGTTGCTTCGCCAAGTTCGACGTGGCAATTTCTACAGTTATTGTCCTCTGACCATTGGTGCCTTCAGCTCTGGCTTCCCCCTCTGAAATATTGACGCAATTCTTAGGAAAG
>JANOEZ010000517.1:0-2241 GCA_031413335.1 Nitrospirota bacterium | reverse complement strand
GGGTTTCTTACATATGGTGGTATTTCAATCCGCGAAATTGAGGCAATGGCGGTTGGGTTGGATGAAACAGCTGACGAAAATGTTGTGGGTCAATCTCCTGCATTTATAAATCATATGGTTATGGAGCTCGATAAGCTTGGGTGAAGGCCAGCAGGCGCCGGAAGTCCGGCTGGATCAGCGCGACAATCGCGCCGTAGAGAATGCCCACCAGCGCCAGCGTCATGAGCGTCATCACGACCATGTGGTCGGTCGAGGCGTCCGGCAGCAGCGGCAGGCTGAACCGCATGAAGCCGTAGGTGCCCAGCTTCAGGCCGGCCAGCACGACGGACATGCCGATCGGACCCTCGACCAGCGCGTCGGGCAGCCAGGTGTGGAAGGGAAACATCGGCGCCTTGAAGGCCAGCCCGAAGAAGATCAGCCAGAACATCAGGAGCTGTTTCTCCGGCGCAATGGGCACCGCGAGCAGATCGAGGAAATCGAACGAGTAGGCCGGCTGCACGGCATGCGCCACGGCCCAGTCGTGGTAGTTCAAATTGAGCAGCACGATCCCGACCAGCATGAACACGCTGCCGAGCAGCGTATAGAGCACATACTTGAGCGCCGCGTACTGCCGTTCCGCCCCGCCTCCCCACAGCTTGATGAGAAAGTAGCTCGGGATCAGCATCAGCTCCCAGAAGACGAAAAAGAGGATAAGATCGAGCGAGACGAAAACGCCGACGATGGTCATCTCGAGGGCCAGGAGCGCGATGTAATATTCCTTGATCCGGATGCGGACCGTGTCCCAGGAGTAGAGCACGACGAGGATCGTCAGGAAGGCCGTCAGCCCGACAAAGAGGACGCTGATGCCGTCCACCGCCAGGTGATAGTTGATGCCGAGCGCGGGAATCCACGCCAGCCGCTCGGTGAACTGCATGGCCGGCGACTCCGGCACGAAGTCCTTGAACACGAGCGCCACCAGCGCCAGTTGGAGCCCCGAGACACCCAGCGCGGACTTCCTGATGAGGTCCTGGTCCTCCAGCACCCAGATGATGAGTGCGCCGATCAGCGGCAGGAAGACCAGCCAGGACAGGATCGGAAACGCGTATGTCAGCTCCTGCATCATTTCAACGCCACTCCGAATCCCATTGATCCGGCGGTCCACCACACCACGACCAGATGCACCAGGATGAAGAGCCCGGCCACGATGATGGCCGCGTAATGGTGGACCATGCCACTCTGCAATTTGCGCCAGGCGCGCGCGACCAGGTGGTTGGAGTAGCCGACGACGTTCAGCCCGGCATAGATCACGTGCTTTTCGATCCACGTGATGAGCCACGCGCTGCTTTCCGTCATCTCACCGACCCCGCGCACGATGCCGTCGATGATCGTCCGGTCGAACCAGTCCCAGCCCTGTCCCAGCTTCTTCGTCGGCTCGACCACGAGCAGATCGTACAGCTCGTCCACGTAGTATTTATTGAGCAACGTCGTGTACACCACCGGCGCCTTGGCCGCCCACTGGTTCGCAGCCTCCGGCCGGATGCGATAGAGGTAGTGCGCCAGGCCCCAGCCCGCCAGCGCAATCACGGTCGCCACGCCCATGAGGCTGACCACCAGGCCGAGACTCACGCCATGTTCCTCCTCGACGCCGGCTGCCACCGAGGGATGAAGAAAATGGTGGAACCATCCGTTCTCCGGCGGCACACCGGGAAAGCCACCGATCACGGACAGCCCAGCCAGCACGACCAGCGGGCCGATCATGATCATCGGCGACTCGTGCACATGCTCGGCCGTGTGATGGTCCATGCGTGAACGGCCATAGAACGTCAGGTACGTCAACCGGAACATATAAAAGGAGGTGAGCAGGGCGCCGATCGCCGCCATCGCATAGAGCAGGTAGTGGTGATGGACGAAGGCATGCGCCATGATCTCGTCCTTGCTCCAGAACCCGGCCAGCGGAAAGATGCCGGCGATGGCCAGCGTGCCGATCAAAAAGACCGCATGCGTCCAGGGGATTTTCTTGCTCAGCCCGCCCATCTTGCGGATGTCCTGCTCGCCGCCCAGCGCGTGGATCACGGACCCGGCGGATAGAAAGAGCAGCGCTTTGAAGAAGGCATGGGCTCCCTGGCCATTTTCTGGCACGCCGGGACCGCGCGCGCGAGGCAGGAGCGCGTCGAGAATCCGCTCCTCGGCCACGGCAGATGCCCGTGGTTTGGTTCACGAACGTGAGCGCGTAGCACGCGGTGGCGGCTTGCTGCGTGAATC
>JANOEZ010000516.1:0-1736 GCA_031413335.1 Nitrospirota bacterium | reverse complement strand
AGCCGGATTTGCGGTTCGAGATGCCGTTGCATGACGTGACGGCCTTTGCCGCCACGAGCGAGTTCAAGGTCTTCAAGGACGCGGCGACGAAGGGCGGGCTCGTCAAGGCGCTGATTGTGAAGGGCGGCGCGACGCTGTCACGGACGCGCATTGATGCCTTGGGAGAAATCGCCAAGAGTTTCGGCGCCAAGGGATTGGCCTGGCTCAAGATCACAGCCGAAGGCCAGTTGGAATCGGTCATCGCCAAGTTTCTGGATGCCAAGGCGTTCGGGGCAGCCCTGCCAGATGCGAAGCCAGGCGATCTGGTCCTGTTTGGCGCCGATAAATCCGCGATCGTGCATGATGTGCTTGGCCGAATCCGCTTGTTGCTGGGCGAAGAGTTGAAGCTGATAGACACAGCCGCCTGGAAGCCGGTGTGGGTGACTGAGTTTCCCTTGCTGGACTATTCGACGGAAGAGAAGCGGTATGTGTTCATGCACAATCCCTTTGCAGCGCCCATGGATGAAGATCTCGCCTTTCTGGATTCGGAGCCGCTAAAAGTCAGGGCGAAGGCCTATGACATGGTACTCAACGGCAGCGAGATCGGCGGAGGGAGCATTCGGAACCATCGGAGCGATGTGCAATTGCGGATTCTGGATCTGCTCGGCATCAACAAAGATCAGGCCAAAGCCAAGTTCGGTTTTCTTCTCGAAGCGCTGGAATTCGGTGCGCCACCGCATGGCGGTATTGCGTTCGGATTGGACCGGTTGATCATGCTGCTCGGCCACGCCGATTCCATCCGTGATGTCATCGCCTTTCCAAAAACTCAAAAAGCCCAGTGCCCGCTCACCGAGGCCCCCTCGCCGGTGGACCCGGCTCAGCTCAAAGAGCTGCGGATCAAGCTGGATACGATCGAGTAGCGTTTTCGAACCGGTGCCTGCCTCTGCCCATGTGTCCACTGCGCTCGGTGAGCCTGCCTACTGTTCACGACTCAGACAACATGGATGATCGCGCCGATATCGTCATCGTAGGGGCGGGAGCGGCCGGGCTCGCGGCGGGCATTTTTGCGGCTGAAGCAGCACAGGGCCACGGTGTTCGCCGCATTGTCATCTTGGACGGAGCCAAAAAGATCGGGGCAAAAATTCTAATTTCAGGAGGCGGTCGCTGCAACGTCACGCACGATCAGGTCACGCACAACGACTTCAACGGCTCGCCGCATATTGTCCGGAACATTCTGGCGGCCTTCGGGGTCGAGGCCGCGCGGCGCTGGTTTGTCTCCCTGGGCGTCGAACTGAAGCGCGAAGAAACCGGCAAGCTCTTTCCCGTGACTGATCAGGCCCGCACCGTGCTCCACGCGCTGACGGCTCGCTGCGAGACGCTCGGCGTGGCCGTTCTCATGCATCATCGCGTGGAGGACATGAGCCTGCAGTCTGGCGGCTCGGATGGCACTTCGTTTCTTATCAGGCATGAGCAGGGTACGTTGTCAGCCCATCGGGTCATTCTGGCAACCGGTGGTCGTTCGCTGCCCAAGACGGGAAGTGATGGTGGGGGATGGAGTATCGTCCGCCGGCTTGGCCATGCCGTCACGCCGACCTATCCGGCCTTGGTGCCGCTTGTTCTCAAACCGGATATGTTTCATGCGGAGCTGTCCGGAGTGTCGCAGGAGGTCGAACTGGCCACGCGGGTGAACGGTCGGGACGTCGACCGGCGCCGGGGCAGTCTCCTGTGGACGCATTTTGGCATCAGCGGGCCGGTGG
>JANOEZ010000515.1:0-5724 GCA_031413335.1 Nitrospirota bacterium | reverse complement strand
CTGGCTCAGCAGGCGGCCGTTGAGGACGACATTGTTCGCAGAACGACGCGTCTTGGTGAAGAGCATGAACAGATGCGGAGGCTGGGACGGCTGACGGACGAGCATGAGTATGTTCAGCGGAGAAACCGGCTGAGTAGTCAGACGCACAACGACGAGCACGAGTTCTTCAAGAAGAAGCGCTAAACAAGAGGCAGCAAATCCATGCCCTCCGGTTCGTGAAGGATCGGAGGGCTTTTTATTTTCCCCTAGAACGTCTTGAATTGCCTCAGTCGGCTCCCTATAATCCTCGCACTTCATTCATGAGGATTCCTTTGTGTTAGCCAACGTGCTGAGCGCGGCAGTGGTCGGCCTCGACGCTCACTTGGTCGAGGTGGAGGTGGATATCAGCGGCGGTCTGCCGCAGTTTTCCGTCGTCGGTCTGCCGGATGCGACGGTGCGCGAAAGCCGTGACCGTGTCCGCGCCGCCTTGAAGAACACCGGCTTTGGCTTCCCGGTCAAGAAAATCACCATCAATTTGGCGCCCGCCGATCTGAAGAAGGAAGGGTCCGGGCTCGATCTGGCCATGGCGATCGGCATTCTGGTTGCCCAGGATGTCCTGCCCGCTGAGTCGGTGAAGGATTATGTGATGGTGGGAGAGCTGTCGCTGGACGGCCGCATCAAGCCCATCACCGGTGCCCTGTCCATCGGAGTCCTCTGCCGCAAAGAACATCCTCTGGTCCTGCCGGCTGAGAATGCGGCGGAGGCAGCGATCGTTGAAGGCGTCCAAGCCTATCCCGTGCGTACCTTGACGGAAGCGGTCGAGTTTTTACGGGGGGCCTGTCCCATTCAGGCCTTTGCGGTGGATCGGCAGCGCGCATTTACGGCGCCCCTGTCAGATGACGAAGATTTCAACGATGTCAAAGGACAGGAGTACGCCAAGCGTGCCATCGAGGTTGCAGCAGCCGGCGGGCACAATGTGCTGATGATCGGTCCACCGGGAGCCGGGAAAACCATGCTAGCGAGGCGTTTGCCTGGCATTCTTCCCCCGATGGAACCGGAGGAGGCCATCGATGCCACCCGTGTGCATAGCGTGGCAGGATTACTGACTCCCGGCACGCCTGTGCTCACGACTCGTCCCTTTCGCGCGCCGCACCACGGAATTTCCGATGCCGGTCTGGTGGGCGGCGGAGCGATGCCCAGACCCGGCGAGGTCTCGCTGGCGCATCATGGAGTGTTGTTTCTGGATGAGATTCTGGAGTTTAAGCGTCACGTGCTGGAAGGCCTGCGCCAACCATTGGAAGACGGCACCGTGACCGTCACCCGTGCCAGCGCGTCCATCCGCTATCCGGCCCGGTTCATGCTCGTGGCGGCAACGAATCCCTGTCCCTGCGGCTACTATGGAGACCGCACGCGGGAATGCCGGTGCACGCCCCATCAAGTCCGCCGCTACCGCGCGCGTCTGTCCGGGCCGCTGTTGGACCGATTGGACATCCATCTGGACGTGCCTCCTGTGCCCGTGCGCGAGTTGGGCGGGGAGAGCCGGCAGGAGTCGTCGGCTGCCATCCGTGCCAGGGTCGTGGCTGCGCGAGCGCGCCAGATTGCGCGCTACCGACAGGAGCGGCTCTACTGCAATGCCCAGTTGAAACCGCGTCATATCAAGAAATATTGTGCCGTCGGCGCGCCTGCCAGGGAGCTCCTGGAACAGGCCATGACCCGCCTGGGACTGTCCGCCCGCGCCTACGGGCGCATTCTTCGAGTTGCGCGCACCATCGCCGATCTGGCAGACTCTGCCTCGATAGAGTCCGCGCATGTTGCGGAAGCCATTCAATACCGGAGCCTCGATCGGCAGGGCAACCTGCCCTGATTTAAGACAGAGTATGGGATCGTTCAGAATCTTCGCCTGGTGGTTTGTCGTCGGAGCGACGATGGCCCTGTCCGTCATCATGCTCCAGGGGGGCATCCGCGAAGTGATCCAGGCGCAGGGGCCGCTGTGGGATGTGAAGCTGGCCGAATTGCTCACGGCCATCGCCGGCGGAGGATTGCTGGCCGGATGTATTGCGTTGATTCTCGACCGTATCAAGAAACTCTGAGGGGCGCAGGAGGCGGCAAGGTAACTAATGGATCTGGAAATCGGTTCAAACGTCTATCGGAATACCGACGGAACGGTCGAGGTTGAAGGCGTGCCGCAACTGACCGTCACGCTGCGGAAACCGGAGGGCCCGCCCATCGTCAACTTCGTCACGTTCGATGCGGTTGGACGGGTGACATCGAAGATGGTCGAAAGCACCATGCAGTTCAATGAACGGCGGGCGTTGGACCTGGCCAGAACACCGGCCGGCTTGAAGTTGACGCATACGGAGTCCGGCACGGTGGTTCTCCACGTCGAAGTCAAGGCGCCCAACTATGTCGTGGTCAAGCAGGCCAACTTCATCACCACCAAGGGACATACGATGGATATTTCCCTGATCGAGTGGAAGGTCGAGAAGCGCCGGATGAGCGGGGGGAATACCGACGTCAAGGGCGGGGTGGTCGCAATCGGCTAGCAACCGCTCAGGCGCGATCGGCTTCGGCTGTCGGAATGACAATCAACTGTTCGTTTTTCGTATCTACAGTCACGGCATCGCCGTCCCGCAACTCGCCTTTCACCAGCAGTCTCGCAATCGGCGTTTCCACTTCCTGCTGAATCAGCCGCTTGAGCGGTCGCGCACCGTAGACGGCGTCGCATCCGCGCGTCGCCAGATTGGCCGTGGCGGCCGGCGTCAGCGTCAACGGAATGCGGCGTTCGGCCAGGCGCTCGCGCAGCCGCGTCAACTGGATGTCCACGATCCTGCCCAGATGTTCGGTCGCCAATGGATGGAAGACGACCGTTTCGTCGACCCGGTTGAGAAACTCCGGCCGGAAGTGCCGCCGCAATTCCGTCATGACTAGATTCCGCATCTCATCGTACGCGGCGCGCCGGCTTTGCGCCTCCAGAATCTCCTGGCTGCCGATGTTCGACGTCATGATCAGCACCGTGTTTTTGAAATCCACCGTCCGTCCCTGCGAGTCGGTCAGGCGGCCGTCATCGAGCACTTGCAGGAGGACGTTGAACACGTCGTGGTGCGCCTTTTCCATCTCATCGAACAGGATGACGGCGAAGGGATGTCGGCGAACGGCTTCGGTCAACTGGCCGCCTTCGTCGTAGCCGACATAGCCAGGCGGGGCGCCGATCAACCGGGCCACGGTGTGTTTCTCCATATATTCGGACATGTCGATCCGGATGAGGTTGCCCTCGTCATCGAACAGCGTGGCCGCCAGCGCCCGTGCCAGTTCCGTTTTGCCGACGCCGGTGGGACCCAGGAAGAGAAACGAGCCGATCGGGCGGTCGGGGTCCTTGATGCCGGATCTCGCGCGCAGGACGGCATCGGAGACGGCCTTGACGGCCTCGTCCTGTCCCACCACGCGGCGGTGCAGCAATTCTTCCAGGCGCAGCAGTTTTTCCAGTTCGCCTTCCAGCAACCGCGTGACCGGAATGCCCGTCCACCGGCTGACGACCAGGGCGATATCCTCCTCGTCCACTTCCTCCTTGAGCAGCCGGCTCTCACCCTGTTTTTTAACCAGGTGCTGCTCCTCGGCCGTGAGCTCACGCTCCAGGCGGGGAAGTTCGCCGTAGCGGAGTTCGGCCACCCGGTTCAAGTCGTAGGACCGCTCTGCCCGTTCTATTTCCTGCTTGGCGGTGTCGATCTGTTGTTTGATCTTGCGCAGCCGTCCCACGGAGGCCTTTTCCACCTCCCAGCGGCTTTTCAGCGCAGCCATGTCGCGCTTTTTTTCAGTCAGTTCCGTCTCCAGGGCCTCCAACCGCGCGCGGCTGGCCTGGTCGGTTTCCTTGCGGAGCGCTTCACGTTCGATCTCCAATTGCATGACTTTGCGTGAGACTTCGTCGAGCTCGGCCGGCAGGCTGTCGATCTCCGTGCGCAGGCGGGCGGCGGCCTCATCCATCAGGTCGATCGCCTTGTCGGGCAGGAACCGGTCGGCGATATAACGGTGCGACAGTTTGGCGGCCGCGACCAGGGCGGCGTCCTTGATGCGGACGCCGTGATGGACTTCGTAGCGCTCCTTGAGTCCGCGCAGAATCGAAATGGTGTTTTCGACGGAGGGCTGCTCCACCAGGACAGGTTGGAAACGTCGTTCCAATGCGGCGTCCTTCTCGATGTGCTTCCGGTATTCGTCGAGGGTCGTGGCGCCGATCATGTGGAGTTCGCCACGGGCCAGCATCGGCTTCAAGAGATTGGCGGCATCCATGGAGCCCTCGGCGGCTCCGGCGCCCACGACCGTGTGCAGTTCGTCAATGAAGAGCAACACCTGGCCCTGCGCAGCTTGAATCTCTTTAAGGACTGCTTTAAGTCTTTCCTCAAACTCGCCGCGGAACTTGGCGCCGGCCACCAGCGCGCCCATGTCAAGGGCCACAACCCGCTTCTGTTTCAATCCTTCAGGCACGTCACCCTTGACGATGCGCTGTGCCAGTCCTTCGACGATGGCGGTTTTCCCGACGCCGGGTTCGCCGATCAGGACCGGATTGTTCTTCGTCCGACGGGAGAGGATCTGGATCGTCCGGCGGATTTCGTCGTCGCGTCCGATGACGGGATCGAGCTTGCCTTGCGAGGCGAGTTTCGTCAGGTCGCGGCCGTATTTTTCAAGGGATTGATAGGTACCTTCCGGGTCCTGGCTCGTGACGCGTTGATGCCCGCGCACCTGCTGCAGGGCGGGGAGCAGCGTGTTGCGCGTGAGTCCCAGTTTTTTGAAGAGGCCCCCTTCTTCGACCATGGCCAGGAGGACATGTTCGACGCTGAGGTACTCGTCTTTGAGGGCCTGCATCTCCTGCTCGGCCTGCGTGAGGACGCGGGACAGCCTGTTGGCGACATGGAGTTGACCGGGAGCTGCTCCCGCTCCCTGAACCTGCGGCATCTTGGTGAGGGCCTGTTCCGCGGCATTCTGAACAGCCGTCGCCGCCACACCCGCTTGTTCGAAGAGAGACGCAGCCAGTCCGCCAGACTGTTCAAGCAGCGCGAGCAATAAGTGCTCCACGTCGATGCCTTGATGACTGCGCCGCATCGCCTGGGCAGATGCGGACTGCAGGGCTTCCTGGAGCTTGAGCGTCATGCGGTTAAGATCCATGAGCCTGGCCTTGGTCCATAGTAATTAGGTTGTGTGTCATGAGAAGGGAGCATAAGCATCGGTGAGGGGAAGTCAACGGGAGGCGCAGTAACTATCCGCCCGCAAAGGACAAGACGAGAGAGAAGCTAAGGTGTTTCTCCGGCGGCGATAATGGGGAGGGGCTTCGCCCGATGAGCCGCTGGCTCACACGAAGTGCGGTATGGAGCTGGCGAGAGGAATTGAACCTCCAACCTGCGGTTTACAAAACCGCTGCTCTGCCATTGAGCTACGCCAGCCCGGCAAAATATTCACACATTTCTCTCCCTTGAGCAAGCGATAGCGGCAACGGATATCACCGAGAAAGCACGTGTGACCAGGCACCTCGTGTGGCAGCGAGACGACCGGACGCGAGCGGTCACCATGAATCTGCAGTTCTGGGCGCATGCTGTCGCTATGGGATAGCGCGTGCTGGATCAGGCAAGAAACCGTCTGCGCAACAGGAATGTCCAGGACGTTCGAGACCGACTGGGCCAAACACACCAGTGGATTTCTTGACAAAATACAGGTGAGGGGCTAGCGTTGGCGCGCCGGGTTTATACGGATTCATCCGGA
>JANOEZ010000514.1:0-1363 GCA_031413335.1 Nitrospirota bacterium | reverse complement strand
GCGGCGATCGCCGGCGCCGGTCCGCTGCTCGGTCCCGTGCTGGCGGCGCAGTTCGGCTATCTGCCTGGTTTTCTCTGGCTCGTGATCGGCGCGGTGCTGGCCGGAGCCGTCCAGGACTTCATTATCCTGGTGGCTTCCATGCGGCGGAATGGCCGGTCGTTGCCGGAGATCGCCCGCGACGAACTGGGAATCGTCACCGGCACGGCCACGGCGGTGGCGGTCCTGTTCATCGTCGTCGTTGCGCTGGCGGGGCTCGGCCTTGCGGTCATCAATGCGCTGTATCTGAACGCCTGGGGCACCTTCACGATTGCCATGACGATTCCGGTCGGATTTCTCATGGGTTTCTATCTGGAGAAATTCCGTCCAGGTAAAATCGGCGAAGTCTCCGCGCTGGGTGTGGGATTGCTGTTCGCATCGGTCATCCTGGGGCGGGTGGTGGCTCAATCGAGTGTCGCAAGCTGGTTTGAGTTCGAGCGTGAGACGCTGGTGTGGCTGCTGGCCGGCTACGGATTTCTCGCCTCGGTCCTGCCCGCCTGGATGTTGCTGGTGCCGCGCGGTTACCTCTCGACGTTTATGAAGCTCGGCGTGGTGGCGCTGCTCGCCGTGGGCGTGATTCTGATGGCGCCCACGATTGAAATGCCGCGTGTGACGGTCTTTGCGCAGGGCGGAGGGCCGATCATCCCCGGCACGCTCTTTCCGTTCCTCTTCATCACGATCGCTTGCGGGGCGATCTCAGGTTTTCATTCGCTCGTCTCGTCCGGTACGACGCCCAAGATGATCGAGCGAGAGTCCCACGCGCCGATCGGCTATGGCGCGATGTTGTTGGAGAGCTTTGTGGGCGTCATGGCGTTGATTGCCGCCTCGGTGCTCGTGCCCGGCGATTATCTGGCGATCAATACGATGCTCTCGCCAGATGCCTTGGCTGCGATGGGTTTTCCGGTACAGAGGATTCAGGAATTGTCCCGGCTCGTGGAAGTGAACGTGGAGGGGCGGCCGGGCGGGGCTGTGTCGCTCGCAGTCGGGATGGCGTCCATCTTCGCCGCGCTCCCGGGCATGGCGGGACTCATGGCCTACTGGTACCAGTTCGCGCTGCTGTTCGAGGCGCTGTTCATCCTGACGACCATTGACACCGGCACTCGGGTCGCGCGGTACCTGATTCAGGAAATGGGCGGGCGCGTGTATGCACCCTTGCGACGATTCAACTGGTGGCCGGGCGTGATCGTCAGCAGCGGTCTGGTGGTCAGCGCCTGGGGCTATCTGATCAGCACCGGCAGCATCTCGACGATCTGGCCCATGTTCGGCGCGGCCAATCAGTTGCTGGGTACGCTGGCACTCTGTATCGGCACGACGGTGCTGATCAAAA
>JANOEZ010000513.1:0-1643 GCA_031413335.1 Nitrospirota bacterium | reverse complement strand
ATGCAATCTGGCGCGTCACGATGCGTTCTCCGCGGCTCCCGTCACGAATGTCCCTTGAATGACTTCAGTGTATCAGATTGTCGGACGCGAGAGAAGCGATCCGTCCTTGCGCGCGCAGGGTCGGCGAGAGGGGCTCGTCTCATTCGAGCATGACCCGGCGATCCACATGCGTGCTCAGGGTCGGATCGTTGGAGACGAAGATCACCGACCAGGGCTCTTCCTTGCTGCACAGGCGGCGCAGGAGGGTATCCCGCAGGGCCGGCGGCATGCTGTGGAGGGTGCCGTCCAGAATCAGGATTTGCGGGCGTGCGACGATCGCCCGTGCGACCAGCAGGCGGAGCGTCTGGCTGGTCGTGAAGCTCTTGCCGCCGCTGTGCACCGACGATTGCAGCCCCTGCGGCATCGCGTCCACTTCTTCCTCCAGATCCACGAAACGCAGAGCCCAGCGGATGTCGTCGTAGTGGACCGGCCGTCCCATCGTGAGATTCTCTTCCAGAGTGCTCTCGAAGAGCGTGAGCTGCGAATCCAGGATCAGTCCGCGGCAGGCGTTCAGCGCGTCCATGTCCAGGTCGCGGAGGTCCACGCCGTTGTAGCGGATCACGCCGCTCGTCGGCGCGTACAGTCCGGCCAGGACCCGGGCCAGCGTGGTCTTGCCGGTGCTCGTCGCGGAAAAGATCGCGACTTTTTCGCCCGGCGCGACTTCCACGTCGAAGTGCTGGAACGTTGCGGGGGCATTCGGATAGGCAAAGGACACGTCCTTGCACGTCAGCCGGACGCCGTGCACGGTCGGATCCGGCAGGGGCACGGACAGCTTGCCGTGCTCCTTGTCCTTGGGCAGGGAAAAGAGGTTCTCCAATTCGTAGAGGGACGTGAACACGTAGTACACGTAGTACATCCGCTTGGAGACCGTATCCAGATTGATGATCAGTGTCCCGACGATGACCTCGGCGGCGACGAATTGTCCGAGCGTGATCTGCCCGATGGCCAGCAGCCAGCCGGCCGTGGCGATCAGGCCGCTGTGGCCGAAGGCCTGCCAGATGACCGATCCTTTATATTGCGTGCCCGTGAGGATGTCCGACCGGACTTTTCTCGCCGCGACATAGCGGTTGACCAGCTCGTCGGTTTTCTTCATCAGGAACGGCGTGCTCGCCGTGGCCTTGAAGTGCAGCAGGTTGCCGGCGATGTCCTGGAGCCAGTTCATGGTGGCGTAGTTGTAGCGGGACACATCCATGGTGATGGTCAGCGCGCCGCGGCCGAGGATGGTGATGATCGCCGCAAAGCCGCCCACCAGTAACACGTTGAAGACAATGAAATAGGGATGGTACATGACGAGGATCGTCATGCCGATGGCGCCTCCGACCGTCACGTTGATGATATCCACCAGCATGGCCGCCAGTGAACGCGGCAGCAACTCGGCTTCCATGAAGTAGTTCGCATATTTCTGGGTGAACCCCACTTCGCTGAACCGCGGCAACTGCTGGGTCAGGCCCAGCGCGATGCGCGCGTACAGGCGCCGGACGAGAATTTCGACGGCGCGGGCCTGCACCCGCTCGTCGATCCGATCCAGCCCTTTCTCTCGATTCGCGAACTCACGCATGAAATGAGCCCGGGGGCTGATGGCGACGGTGCGGATGGAAGGCGAC
>JANOEZ010000512.1:0-2885 GCA_031413335.1 Nitrospirota bacterium | reverse complement strand
ATGCTCTCCACCATGATCAGCGTGGAGTCCACAATAATGCCGAAATCGATCGCGCCGAGCGAGATCAGATTGGCGGACTCGCCGACCAGGACCATCATGCTGAAGGTGAACAGCAGGGCCATCGGCACTGTCAGCGCCACGATGACGGACGCCCGGAAATGTCCCAAAAAGACGTACAGGATGATGAAGACCAGCACGATGCCGCTGATCAGAATGTCCAGGACCGTTTCGATCGTAGTGTGGATCAGCACCGTGCGGTCATAGAAGGTTTTGACCTGGACGCCGGGCGGCAGTTTCCAGGCGTTGATTTCCTCGACCTTCTGCTTGACCCGATCGAGCACCGGCAGCGCCTTGTAGCCGCGCTGGAGCAGCACGACCCCCTCGACCACGTCGTCCCGGTCGTCGATGCCGACCTTGCCAAGCCGGATGCGGTGACCGACATTGACCTTGCCGAGATTGCGGATGAAGATCGGGGTGCCGTTTTTCTCCGCGACCATGATGTTTTCGACGTCCCGCAGGTTCTCGATCAGCCCCAGACCACGGACGTTATGGCTCTGCGAGCCGATCGTCAGATAATTCCCCCCCACGTTGGCGTTGCTGTTCGTGAGCGCGTCCTGGACCTGCTGCAACGACACGCCGTAACTGATCAGCGCGCCCGGGTCCACTTCCACGTGGTATTCCCGTGTCGTCCCGCCGAATGCCGTCACGTCGATGACACCGGGAACCCGCTTGAATTCTCGTTGCAGTTTCCAATCCTGAAGCGTTTTCAAATCCGTGAGCGACGTGCCGCCATCCCCCGTCAGTTCGTACCGGTAAATCTCCGCGATCGCCCACCAGGGAGAGAGCGTCGGCTGGACGCTGTTCGGCAGCGTGATCATCGCCAGGCGGTTCAGCACCTCCTGACGGTCGAAGAAGTATTTCGTATTGAAGTCGAAATAGAACTTGATGTCGCTGAGGCCGAAGATGGAGAGCGAGCGGATATCGGTGAGTCCCGGCATGCCGGTCAGCATCACCTCGACCGGAATGGTAATCTGCCGTTCGATTTCCTCCGCCGACCACCCGGGATACTGGGTGATCACCTCGACCATCGGCGGAGACGGATCGGGATACGCGACGACGTCGAGCGTATGGAAGGCGTAGAGGCCGCTGAAGAGCAGCACCAACCCGAGCACGCACACGAAGAATCGCTGCTCAAGCGCAAACTCGACAATTCGCGGGATCATGTGCGGGGTGCAACCGTTCGCGGCCGCGGCGTGCGTGTCATCCGGTCGGAGCCTTCGTTTCCTGCCCCTTGATCAGCACCGCGCCCTTTGTCACGACCCGCTCGCCGGGCGCCAGCCCTTCGAGAATGCGGACCTGGTCGTTCGACGCGGTCGCCGTTTTCACCGACCGCCTGACGTAGCGGTCGCCGGCCTGCGCCACGTAGACGAACTCCTTCCCGTCCACTTCCAGCACCGCTTCACGCGGCACGGCGATGAACTGGCTGGCGTCGCCGACATCGATATTGAGGCGCGCGAACATCTCCGGTTTGAGTTTGTGCGTTTCGTTGTCCACCATGGCCCGGACCTTGATGGTCCGCGTGGTAGGGTCCACCACATCGCCGACGGCCGAGAGTACCGCGGGGAACGGGACGTCCGGATAGGCCTCCACGGTGACAGCCGCCACCTGCCCGACCTTGACCATATCCAGGTCCCGCTCGTAGAGATCCGCCACGACCTGCAACGTGTCCAGGTCGGCCACAGTGAAGAGCACCTGGGTGGGATCGCCGTTGACGGACTGCCCCGGCGTCACATTCCGCTCCACCACCGTGCCGGCCAGCTGGCTCTTCATGTCGAATCGCGACGTGATCTTCTGCTCGGCGAGGGGCTTTTCCAATTCGGCCGCCGGCACACGCAGGGAGAGCAACCGTTCCTTGGACCGGCGGAATTCGGCCTGCGCCTTGGTACGGTCGTTCTCCGCCTGTTTCAGATCCTTTTGCGGAAGGGCCTTGTTCTCGTAGAGATCCTTGGCCAACTCGTAGGCGCGCGTCGCATATTCCAGCTCGGACGCTTCTTTGACAAATTCGGAATAGGCAGATGAAATATCCGGGCTGTCGATCACCAGCAGGATGTCCCCCGCCTTCACGCGTTCGCCCAACTTGGCGCGCACCTCGACCACGCGGCCTTGCAGGGGCGACGAGATTTTTGAAAACCGGTCTTCGCCATAGGTGATCCGCCCGGCCAGCGGCAGGGCCATCTTGACCGAACTATACTCGACCACCATCGTCTCGATCCGGCTTTGAAGATCCGTCGACGCGGATGGCGCAGCATGCACTTTCGGCGTCGCGGCATTCGACGAGGCGGGCTGTTCGGTCCGGTCGCAGGCGGACAGAGAAACGAAGGTTAAGGTTGAGGCTAAGGTTACGGTAAAGAAAACGAACGTCCGCTTCACGCTTAGCATCCGCGTCTTCCTCTCAACCTGAACCTCAACCTCAGCCTTCCTCACGATGTAATCTCCCGGCCGACGGCATTTTCGAGCAAAAACAAGTTGCGCAGGTAGTTGAAGAGAGTCTCGATATAATTCTGTTGAATGGTCCGGGAGGTTCGGGCCGCATCGAGCAGGTCGAGAATCGTGGCTCCGCCGCGCTCGTAGGCCTTCTCGACGATGGTCAGGGTCAGCCGCGCATCCTCAAGGACTCCGCCCCGGTAGGTCTCCACCAAGCGGCGGCTTTCCAGCAGGTTCCGGTAGGCGATTTCCACGTCGTTTTCAACTTGCACGATGGCCTTCTGGAGATCGGCATCCGCCACCTGAGTGGACACTTCCGCCTGCGCGATGCCGCCCTGGTTCCGATTGAAAAGCGGGAGCGGCACCCCCAGGTTGAACCCGAGCTGCTGCTGGTTATCGGG
>JANOEZ010000511.1:0-1032 GCA_031413335.1 Nitrospirota bacterium | reverse complement strand
ATCTCCCGGGGGCTATAACTACTGCTACGCCGTCCCTGTTGGCCAGACGTTTGGCACCGCCCCTAAACAGTTTCAGATCCAGGCTAACGGAACGCCGAGAGTGAGAGTCGCTGACAAAAATGGCATGGATAAGATGTCGTTAATCGGGGTAAAATTTGTACCAGTGGGCTCCTGGAGCAACTCTGAATCACATAGTCTGACAATAACCGTATCGGGTACATTGGACGCCACCACAGACCCCACCGGCACAGACCCCAACGCGACCATCAACGCGAACAATGCTGGGATTTATAAATATGCTCTGAGGAGCGCCGGTGAGTTCAATGCGAACTCCGGCTCCGACTCAGTCAACAACAGCATAGTCTTAACGGGGACGGGAACATTTAGTACCACCAATACGAACAAAAACATTCTAAGTGCGTCGAATCCAGCGGAAAGAAAGGGCACCAAAAACCTCACCCCGCTAAATTTTACAATCAGGGGCCCCGCTGCCACTGCCGACATAAACTGGGCTGGTCTATCTAACACCGACATGGGGCAGGTTGATCCATACTATCCGGAATTTGACTGCAGGCGCGATTATGGGGCAAACCCAAACGCGGCAGCGTGCAGACCGACCATCACCCAAACCTTGGTGGCTACGATAATTGGTATGGACACACTCAAAGTGCTGTCCGGTCCCCTCGATATGTTTGGCGTGCTCTGCACCGAAACGTTCGGTGTACAGTCAACAAAGCAAATCAAATTCTTAACTACCGTAAATAAGTTTCTAAAATGGATTGTGCCCTACATCCAATATCCAGCGAAAAAAGCAAAAATACAGGAATTAATAATTAAGATAGATGCGATTCTAGTTGCGGCAAACGCCCCCATATCAGATCTATCATGCCCAGGAGAGAAGGTTCTTACTTTTCAATTGGCCTTGGAGGCTGGCATCGACGGGGCGATTATCGCATCGGACACCTCAGTACCGGGGACTCCCGCGGCGCCTCATGATTACCGTGTGGTCGACGCGGTCGATCCCCCCATGAC
>JANOEZ010000510.1:0-1774 GCA_031413335.1 Nitrospirota bacterium | reverse complement strand
CCGCAAAGCGAAGGTGCAGCGGTATCTGCAAGTCAGCACCGATGAAGTTTATGGGAGTGTGGAGCATGGGCATTCAAAAGAAAGTGATCTGTTGTCTCCTCGCAGCCCCTATGCCGCCAGCAAGGCGGGAGGGGATTTGCTGGCGCTGAGCTATTGGACGACCTACCGGTTTCCCGTGTTGATTACACGCGGCAGCAATACCTACGGCCCCAACCAGTATCCGGAGAAGTTTATCCCGCTCTTTGTGACCAATGCCATTGAAGACCAGCCGCTGCCATTGTATGGAGACGGGCGGAACCGGCGCGATTGGCTTTCCGTGTTCGACCATTGTGCGGCCATTGAGCATGTTCTGCTGCATGGCGAGCAGGGAACCGTCTATAACGTTGGCGGAGGCAATGAGCAGGAAAATCTGATCGTGGCGGAGACCATTTTGGCTCATCTGGGAAAGTCGAAATCCCTGATCCGGTTCGTGGAGGATCGGCCTGGACATGATCGTCGGTATGCCGTGGACTGCAGCCGCGCCCGCGCACTGGGGTGGACGCCAGTTGTGCCGTTCGAACAGGGCTTGCGCGACACTATCGACTGGTATCGAACGCAGACCGCTTGGTGGCGCAAGATTAAATCCGGTGAGTTCCGCGCTTATTATGAGCAGATGTACAGTGAACGGTTGAAGAGTGGGGTAACGAGATAACGGGAAAGATAAACTTCTCGTTTCTTTGGTTTGTCTAGTTTATCTGGTTGAGAGAATTTCGAACCAAACAAACTAGATGAACCAGACAAACCAGATCAACCAGGTTTCATGAGAATTCTGATCACGGGCGCGAACGGACAGTTGGGTCACGAGTTGCAGCAGGTGTTGCACGATCAAGAGCTGACACTGGCAAACGTGCCGGAGTTTGATCTGACGAAGCTTGGAGTTGAGGCGTACATCAAGGCAGCAAGGCCGGATGTCGTCATTCATGCGGCGGCCTATACCGATGTGGATGGTGCCGAGCGCGAACCTGAACGCGCGATGGCGGTAAATGCGGAAGGAACGGAGCGGGTGGCAAAAGCGGCGGCCGAGTGCGGCGCCCGGTTGCTGTATCTCTCGACCGATTATGTATTCGATGGGCGTCAGGGCGTGCCGTATCGGGAAACCGACGAGCCTCACCCGGTCAACGCGTACGGCCGGTCAAAATTGCCAATGTGCGGCAGACCCGATGGGCCATAGCCGGTCTCGAAGATGACAGTCTTATCCGTACCACCGGGAAGTTTCTCCAGGCGCGCGATCAGCCGGCGCGCCTCTTCAAACGGCCAGGCGCGGGCGTCCTTGGCGGCGGAGATCTGCGATGAGTCGAGGCTGGCCGTGCGCGGCTGGGCGGTCATGTGCGTCTCGCAAAGGTGGATCGGCCCACGCAAGCGGGCGCATCAAAGTGACCGCAAGGCTTACGGCGCAGTGGGGGAGGCGTCAATCAAGCGTCGCAAATGAGCTGCGGAGATCACGCGCCCAACTGCTCGGCCATCCAGTCGGCGGTCTGCAGCCGCCACTTGTAGCCGCGGTTGTTGGCGACGTGGTTGCCATCCTCGATGACGGATAACACGACGGGGCCCTTGACCTCACGCGCCAGCCGTTCGGCGTCCTGCCAGGGCACGACGCGGTCCTGCTTGCCGGTGACGATGTAGATCGGGCAGGTGATCTTTTCAGCAACGCCCTTCATGGACAGTGTCGAAGCGTTGCGGCGGCCGTCCTCTGGCGTCTTGCCATGGCTGCGCACGCGGATCGCCTCGCGCGTCA
>JANOEZ010000509.1:0-1990 GCA_031413335.1 Nitrospirota bacterium | reverse complement strand
CCGGGATCGGCCACAAGGCCCTTCCTCGGCATCGAAGCCGACGTGGTGGATCGCGAGGGCAAGAGCGTGCCGGCCAATACCGGCGGGTTTGCCGTCATCAAGAAACCCTGGCCCTCGATGATGCGCACCATCTATAAGGACCCGGATCGCTACAAGAGCTATTGGAACATCATTCCCAACTGCTACACGGCAGGAGATGTCTGCCGGAAGGACGAAGATGGCTACATGTGGTTCATGGGCCGGGCTGACGATGTGATTAAGGTTGCCGGCAACCGGATCGGAACTGCCGAGGTTGAGAGCGCCTTAGTGAGTCACCACTCGGTTGCAGAAGCTGCGGTGATCGGCATACCGCATAAGACGGCTGGCGAGGCCATCAAGGCCTTCGTAATTCTGAAGCAGGGCGAGAAGCAGAGTGAGGAGCTGATCAAGGAACTCATGGAGCATGTCGGCAAGGAACTGGGCAAGATTGCCGTGCCGAGGGCCATTGATATTGTCCCGTCGCTTCCCAAGACCCGCTCCGGAAAAATCATGCGGCGGGTGCTCAAGGCGAAGGAATTGGGCCAGGACCCGGGCGACATCTCGACGCTGGAGGAGTAAGCAAGCTGTTAGTGTTCGGTATTCAACGAGAACTGAATTCAGAGAAGATCCCTACCTCTTCGAGCCATCCTCGTTCTAGGTCAACGGAATTTGGATGTAATGTTCGGGGTATTGTTCTTTGTCGAGTTCGTTCCGATATTTCAGCAGGGCACGAAAGATTGCGTCCATGTGCGCAGGCGTAAGAGAAATTGGATTGCCGGGCTTAAACCATTTAATAAGTTTGCAGCGGCTTACTTTAGGGCTGGCAACGCCATTCTTATGAACTATGGAATTTCGGAGAAGGCCTAAGTCTCCCCAGAGATCGTGGCGGACATGCTTCAACAGACATTCGTCTATAACTGGCCCCTTTGACTCATTTCGATCAAGATGCCCTTTGGCGATTGCATATTCACGCCGCAAGTATTCCTCCCAGAAATCATAGAACGCGACAAGGCAGAGTTGGCCAAGGGTTGTAAAGTTCGAGCCGTCAGGTGAGTTTCTAGATTTTACTTCCCCCTGAGTCGCTTCGTGGATTCCGGAAGTGCAAAAAATCCTTGGAGAAGATTTGCGAGTAAGTGAACATTCGAGTGTCTTGAAACTGTTCCGAATCGAGATCACTTCCCTTGAGGCGTTCCTGCCAATAGGCCTGATCTCTTTCGACACGGTTTCGAACGAAGGCGAAGCCTGCTACCGCATCGAGGTAGAACCCATGCAGTCGACTCCAGAACTGTGTAAACTCCTCAGAAAGCTGCCCAAGCCTACGATAATCGACTTTGGGATCGGTCCGATACGGACTCATTTTCATCTAACCAGAGTGAGTTCTGTAAAGAATTTTATGTGGACATCCTGACTTCACATCAAGAAATTCAGGATGTCCCATTCTTCCTACTGCTGGTCACGGCGCCAGAGCGAGCCTTTGACGATTGAGAGGTTGACCGCTGCCTTTTCGGTGGAATACTTCTCGCACTCCGCAAAATTGTTGCCCCCGCCGCCCGTCATATCGTTACTTTGGGAGAGCATATCCATGCAGGTTTTGGTCAGTTGATGGCCTTGTTGGGATGAAATCTCGGCCTTGATGAGATCGGCGCCCTTCCGGGCCGCGTCGCGCTTGATGCCGTTGAGGTCGGGCTGCTTTTCCGACACGATGTCAATAACGCCGATGCTGACGTAGCCTTTTTGCAAGAGCTCGCTCTCGGAAAAGGTTGTCTCCTCCGACGGTATGTCGCGTGCGGAAAATGTGCCTGAGGAGATGATGCGGTGATATTCCTCGTAATCCCTGGTTGTGTGCCCGCAGGCGGTCAATGCAACAAGAATCGGCAGCCCAAGCAGGAGAGACCACCGAGCCCGCCAGCCATGCACCACAAGCATCGGTACCTCCGTGGTTGAGCATGAAGAGCGGTTGAAGTGTAAGTGA
>JANOEZ010000508.1:0-4435 GCA_031413335.1 Nitrospirota bacterium | reverse complement strand
GCTTGCCGATGCGTTTCGCGTCGGGATCCATGCAGGTGACGTTGAGGCCGACCTCGGCAAAGCCAGCCCCGGTCACCAACCCGACATACCCGGTTCCGTTAACTCTGATATGCATTGCAACTCCGTTACAAGATTATCGCTTCAGCCCTGCTTTGTCCGGCTAATCCGGTGGCTGGCCATTCCCATGCAGGTGACGGTGAGATCAATCTGCACCAGGCAGGCCCCGGTCACCAGCCCGATATAGCCCGTTCCAATCACGCTGATATGCATGGACACTCCTCGCGGCTAGAGCTCGATCACGTGCGTTGATGTCTATTTCTATCGGTTGCCGGCGAGTATAACATACGGGTGTTGCGGGCCAAGCAAACTCAGCTTCGTTGACTCGCCCTCCGGCCTTCAGTAGACTGCTCCCACAGGAAGGACGTGGTGTCATGGCGTCTCAAGGCGGCACGATGATGCGGCCCCTGGCCGTGATGATGAAGCGGAACCCCCGGTCGATCAGTCCGGAGGCGACGCTGGCCGAGGCGGCGGCGATGATGCGGGACACACGCGTCGGCGCGATTTTAGTCGCTGAACAGGGGACGTTTATCGGGATCGTCAGCGAGACCGACCTGGTGCGCAAAGCGATGGCCGGCCAGTTGAATGCCGCGCAAGCCAAGGTGCGGGCGATCATGAGCAGCCCCGTCATTACGATCGAGCAGGATCGCTCCGCGCACGATGCCAGCGACCTCATGGCCGAAAAAGGCATCCGGCATCTGGCGGTCACGGAAGACGGCCGCATCGTCGGGATCGTGACGGTCCGGGATCTTCTCCGCTATTTCAAAAACTGGGGGCCGCATTAAGTCTTAGGGTGCTGAAAACGGCCTCCGCGTTTTCTTCCCATTGCCGAATCCTCGCATGAATACCGATCAGACTCAGGCTCGATCGAGCCGCGCAGAACTTTTTGCGACCGCCTTCATCAGTGGCGCCGTCATCATGGCGCTGGAGATTCTCGGCAGCCGCCTGCTGGCGCCGGTGTTCGGCAACTCGCTGTTCGTCTGGGGCGCGCTGATCGGCGTGATTCTCGCCGCCATGAGCAGCGGCTATGCGATGGGAGGCTGGCTGGCGGACCGTTACCCGGGCGGCGTGGTGCTGGCCAGCCTTCTGCTTTTTTCCGGGGCCTGGACCTTGCTGCTCGCCTGGGCAGGCCAGCCGGTCATGTTCAGCGTGTCGGCCTGGATCGAGGATCCCCGCTGGGGGCCCTGCCTCGCGGCGGGCATCCTGCTGGCGCCACCGGCATTCGGATTGAGCGGCGTGCTGCCGGCGCTGCTGCGTCTCTCGATCGGCGACATGGGCCATCTCGGCCGCCACACCGGCGCCATGATTGCGGTCTCGACAGTCGGCAGCTTGATCGGCACATGGGGGACGGCGTTTTATCTCCTGACGTGGCTCGGGAGCGCGACACTCGTCGCGGTGCTCGGCGTCATTCAAACGGTGTTGGGCGTTCTGTGGGGCTGGCGTGCCGCAGTCGGCATCAGGGCTGCGGCGCCTGCCATCGGTGGGCTGGCCATTCTTTTGTGGCTGGCGATTCATCCAGGCCAGGCCCTTCCGGAGCATCTCAAAAAATTGATCCCGCCCGTCCCGCTGCACCAGGAGGACAGTCCCTATCAGCAAATCCGCGTGCGTGACGACAAGGACGGGCTCTTCCGCTACCTGATCCTGGACCGCACCTTTCATGCGGTGATGTGGAACGCCGATCCGGTCGCGCTGTTTCTCCCATACAGCCAGCTCATGATGGCCGCGCTGGCGCTTCCGCCTGAGCCGAAACGGGGGCTGATCCTGGGACATGGCGGAGGCTCGCTGGCCAAATGGCTCGCGCGCTACTGGCCCGACTTGGAACTCGACACGGTGGAAGTGGATCCCTCAGTCGTGCAGGCGGCTGAACGGCATTTCAGTTACGCGCCGGCGAAGGGGCATCACGTCCACGTGAAGGACGCACGCATGTTCTTACGCCGCACGGTGGCCACCTACGACGTAATCTGGCTGGATGTCTTCGCCCGCCATATGATTCCGTTCCATCTCACGACGCAGGAATTCTTCAAAGAGGTGCGCGCCCGTTTGCATCCTGATGGTGTGCTGGCCGTCAATTTGTCCTCATCCGGCGAAGGCCCCGACCGTCTCCGGGCGCAGGCGGTGGTCGCCACTCTGAAAACCGTTTTTCCAGTTATTCAGTCCTACGGCGTCAAGGGTCCCTGGAAGACGCTGAAGCAATCCAAGGCTGAAAATCTCATCTTCTTCGTCGGCGCTCCGGTGGACGCAATGAAGCCCGCCGATTTTTCGGCGAAAGTCGAGGCGTTGCTGGCGAAGGGCCGCCTGCCGTTCGAAGCCCGCGAACTGCTGGCGACGACTCGAATTGAACAGGAATGGCCGGCCGGTGTCGTCCTGACGGACGACTATGCGCCCTTCGATCTTCTGATCGGGCGAGGCGCAGAACCCATGCCGGGGCATGCCCCGGCGGCGTCACAATAGAGGTTGTTTGATTGAATATTCATGTCCTTCGGAGCCCGTCGGAGCCTGTTTCAGGGTCTGTTTTGGGGCAGACCGATCGATGGAAGAAGGCGCTTGCTTCCCTTTAGGGCCTATGCTATATCATCCGACGTTTCGGGGCGTACCCCCTGCGAAACACCCAGTAGAAATAGCGGCTAAGGATTCGTCATCGTTCACTCATTCACAGCTTTTTTCTTTCAAGGAGGTAGGCAATGGGAAAGATGCTGGTAGCAGTATTCTTCGGCCTTATCGTGATGGCCGGGGCCTCAGCGGCCTTCGCGCATCAGTCGGGTGGCGTTGAGGTCGGTGATTTGGCGACAGGCTCCGTCGCGGGGATCGCGTTCAAGGAACTGGACGTAGATGCGGAGTTGTTCGCACTCGAGCTCGGCGGCGATAAGACGGCGAAGAAGGTGTGGTATCCGCCGACGACGATCATTGACTTTAAGGTCCGGCCAGGCCGTCCCCTCTTGATCAAGGTCACCAATGACGCCACGGCCGAGCACGGGTTCTTTTTGTCGGCGGCTGAGAACCAGTCCGCTCCGACCGTCCTCAAGGCGCAGATTGTTCTCAAGCCGGGCGAGACCAAGTACCTCGGCATCCCGACCAGCGACCTGTTCTACGCGACATCAGGCAACGTGTTGTACTACCGTTGCCATCTGCATCCGGCCCATGTTGGTGGACGGCTGCTGATGATCAAGTAATCGACGCTCCGTTTACTGTTTGAAACGACGCCCTGTCCGCCTCTGGCGAGACAGGGCGTCGTTGTTTCCAGGTAGGTGGAGCATCTCTCCTGGTTACGGTCAAAAGAAAACGCCCCATCTCATGCGAGACGGGGCGTTCAATGGACGAAGAACGAGCGGAGCTTAATTTCGGACGCCACTCCAGACTTTGGCTGGATCGATGGCCTTGTCGGGATTCAGTTTAATGGCCCTGTCGAGCAGAACTTGCGTGGCTTCCGGATAGAGCGGGTCCGAAATGCAGCAGTTGTCCACCGGGCAGACCGCTGAGCACTGCGGTTCGTCGAAGTGGCCGACGCATTCGGTGCAGCGGTCGTGCGTGATCACATAGATGCTGTCGCCCTCGCCCTGCCCCTCGCCGACATGGTTGCCCTTGGCTTCCGCGTCGCTCCGGGTTTCGAAGATCGCCTCGTTGGGGCATTCCGGAATGCAGGCGCCGCAGGAAATACATTCAGCCGTGATTAACAGAGCCATGAACCGGTCTCCTTACGCGTCTGATCGTGACCGATGTTAATTTCGGACGCCGCTCCAGACTTTGGCCGGATCGATGGTCTTGTCCGGATTCAGTTTCTTGGCTTTCTCAAGCAGCACATCGGTCTTCTCGGGATAGGCCGGGTCGGAGATGCAGCAGTTGTCCACCGGGCAGACCGCCGAGCACTGCGGCTCGTCGAAGTGGCCGACGCACTCGGTGCAGCGATCATTCGTGATCACATAATCGCCCTGCCCCTCGCCGACGTGGTTGCCCTTGGCTTCCGCGTCGCTCCGGCTTTCGAAGATCGCCTCGTTGGGACATTCCGGTACGCACGCGCCGCAGGAAATGCATTCGGTTGTAATTAAGAGCGACATGACTCATATCTCCTTGCAAACGGTATTGACAAGTGCATCAAACCGATATTCAATCGGTCCAAGGGCGCCATTCTAAACTGCGCTTCTTTTTTAAGTCAACAGCAGGATGGCGAGCAGAAGGCCTATGTGCTTGATTGATATGGGTCGTTGGACCTAGGGTGCTCAAGCGAAGAGTAATTATGGGTATTCTGACACCGTCGAAAACGCCACCGACCCAGCGCCGGGTCGTGATGTTGATCGTGCTGGCGCTGGGACTGCTCGTGGGGAGCTGGTTTTTCACCGGCCCCAAGGATGCCGACACCATTATTGTGACCTTTCCCAGCGGC
>JANOEZ010000507.1:0-8972 GCA_031413335.1 Nitrospirota bacterium | reverse complement strand
GCCGCCCTGCACCGGGATATGTTCGCGTCCCACCACCCGATAGTGGAAGAGAAGCTTCCCCACCGCATTGACCAACAGCCACAGGATGCCATACGCCACATTGCTCACAGTTTCGCTGTAATCTTCCCCATCATATGGTCGATGACCTGCTCCACCGTGAGTGACGAGGAATCAATGACCTCCGCGTCCACCGCCGGGACCAACGGCGCGATCGCGCGCGACCGGTCCCGCTGATCCCGCGTTTCGATCTCCTGCTTCGTCCGTTCCAGCGGCGTCGACTGCCCCGCGCCGGTCAGGTCCTGCTGCCGGCGCCCGGCGCGCGTGTTGACGTCGGCATCCAGAAAAAACTTGGCCTCGGCCGCAGGAAACACCCGCGTGCCGAGATCCCGCCCTTCCGCCACCACACCGCCGGCTTCGCCCACGCGGCGCTGGACCGGAAGCAACCACTCCCGCACGGCCGGAATCGCTGACACTTGGGAGGCCAGCGCGCTGATCTCGGGAGTCCGGAGTTCCTCCGTCACATCCCGGCCATCCACAGCCACATGCACCCCGTCTTCCCGCTGGTCCATGCCCACTTGAAGGGCCGGGAGCAGTGTTGCGACGGCTTTCCCATCTTCCGGGCTCACGCCCGCCGACCGGACTTTCCAAGCCACGGCCCGGTAGAGCGCGCCGGTATCCAGATACAAATACCCAAGCCGTGCGGCCAACTGTCTGGCGACCGTGCTCTTTCCAGCCCCGGCGGGACCGTCAATCGTCACGATCAGTCGCCGGGCCGATTGGCGCGGCGTAGGTTTATTGATCAACGAGGTGCGTATTGTATAGACCTCAGTTATTTTTTGTCAATAATTCCAAGAGCTTCGACTCGAATCCTGGGAACGAAGTCTCAATGCACTCGGTGTCCTGAATTCGCGTTTCCCCTTCGGCAGCCAATCCGGCAATGGCCATGGACATGGCGACACGATGGTCGCCATGACTGGTGCAGGCAGCTCCATGCAACCGCTTGGTTTTTTGTCCGCCGAGTCCTTGAATAACGAGGCCATCCTTCGTTTCGGTAACGGAGGCTCCGAGCTTGCAGAGCTCTGTCGCCATGGTGGCGATCCGGTCGCTCTCTTTCACGCGCAACTCACCGGCGCCGGTAATCGCAGTTTCCCCCTCGGCGAGGGCGGCCGCCACGCAGAGGATCGGGAACTCATCAATGGTTTGGGGAATGCGCTCGGCACCGATCCGGACGCCGTGCAGCGGAGCCGCGCGAACGCGGAGATCGGCCACCGGCTCTCCCGCTTCTTCCCGTTGATTCACAGCCTGGATGTTCGCGCCCATCTCGCGCAACACGTCCAGCACGCCCGTCCGGGTCGGATTCATCCCGACATTCGTGATCGTGACATCCGATCCTGATATCAGCGATGCACCGACGATAAAAAAGGCAGCGGCGGACAGATCGCCTGGAACCACGACCGGCTTGCCCGCCCATCCAACGGAGGGACGCCCTTGAATAGTGACGGAAGAGCCGTCTTCCTGGACCGGGATGCCGAAATACCGGAACAGCCGTTCCGTGTGATCGCGAGATTTACGCGGCTCACTCACGCGTGTCGTCCCCTCGGCATAGAGGCCGGCCAAGAGGAGGCAGGATTTCACCTGTGCGCTGGCCACCGGGGAATCATAGGCGATCCCGTGCAAGCGACTTCCCGTAATCGCGAGCGGCGCAAACTCGCCGCCCTTGCGTCCAGCAATTTTGGCGCCCATCTCCCGCAACGGTTTGACGATCCGTCCCATCGGCCGTCTCCGGATGGACTCGTCGCCCGTCAGGGTGCTGAAGAAATCCTGTCCGGCCAGCAGGCCGGCCAACAGGCGGATGCCGGTGCCTGAATTGCCGCAGTCCAGCGGCTGCGCCGGTTCCGTCAATCCCCAGCATCCCTTGCCCCGCACGCGGAGTTGTTCCGGTTGTGCTTCGATCTGAATGCCCATCGCCTGGAAGGCCCGCATTGTATTCAGGCAGTCTTCGCCGCGGCAGTAGGAGGAGATGACGCTGTCGCCTTCCGCCAGCGCGGTCAAGATAATGGCGCGGTGCGTGATGGATTTATCGCCAGGGACGGCAATCGTGCCCTTCAACGGGCCGGCTGGTGTGATCGTCAGTGAAGCCATGGGAGGTTATGCGGGACGATTCAACTGCTCACGGACCTTCTTGGCCCGCTCGAGTTCCTGCTCGATCCCCGGCCCGTCGCCGGCCTGGATGAGCTGTTTCAGCCGTTGCAGGTGGCGCTCGTAGGTTTCGATCTGCGCCACCAGATTGTCGCGGTTCCAGAGAAAAATGTCCCGCCACATTTCGGGCGAGCTGGCGGCAATGCGCGTCGTGTCCCGCAGGCCGCCGCCTGAATACGCCAGCAGATCCAGTTCCTTCGTGGTCTGTTGCACCTCGGTCAGCGCATTGATCAGCGCGAAGGCGGCGATATGCGGCAGGTGGCTGACCGCCCCCAGCACCTTGTCGTGCAGCATCGGATCCATCGTCAGCACAGTGGCCCCCGCGGCTTCCCACAGAGCCCTGATTGCCTGCAGGGCCTGCGGATCAGTCCGCTTCGTTGGCGTCAGAATGCAGCGCGCGCCCTTGAAGAGAGTGGCGGAGCCGGCCGCCACGCCGGTCTTTTCCTTGCCCGCAATCGGATGTGCGCCGACGAACCGGATGCCATGCGGCAGAAGCTTCTCGGCCTGTTCCACGAGCGCGCCCTTGACGCTGCCGACGTCGCTGACGATGGCGCCGGGCTTGAGGCAGGAGCCCCACTCCTGCACATGCCGTTCATAGGTATCGACGGGTGTGGCCAGAATCACGAGGTCGGCGTCGCGCACGCCGTCTTTGGCGTCCGAGACATACCGGTCGATCGCACCGAGTTCGACGGCCGTCTTCAAATTTTCGATCCGCCGTCCGACGCCCACGACAGAATCGGCCAGGCCGTCCCGCTTGAGAATCATCCCCAGCGAGCCGCCGATGAGGCCGACGCCGACGATCGCCACCTGCTTGAAATGCACGGTCGCGTTCGGCTGGCCGGGCATCACGGAGGAGGATCTGCCGGGCTGGGGCGTCATGGAGATCAGACTTCCCGCCCGACCGCCTCGGCGATTTTTTTGAGGTCCCCCATCAGATCCTTGAACTTGCTGGGCTTGATGGATTCCTCGCCGTCGCACAGGGCGCATTCCGGATTCGAGTGCACCTCGATCAGGAGGCCGTCCGCACCCGCAGCGACGGCCGCCTTGGACATGGGCGCGACGAGATTCCATTTGCCGGTGGCGTGGCTCGGATCCACGATGACCGGCAGGTGGGACAGTTCCTTCAACGTCGGAACCGCGGCCAGATCGAGCGTGTTGCGGTATTGCGTTTCGAACGTGCGGATGCCGCGCTCGCAGAGCATGACGTTGCGGTTGCCACGGGACATGATGTACTCGGCAGACAACAAGAACTCCTTGATGGTGGCCGACAGGCCGCGCTTGAGCAACACCGGCTTGTCGTAGGCGCCGACCTCCTTGAGCAGCTCGAAGTTCTGCATGTTGCGGGCGCCGATCTGGATGATGTCGGCCTTTTCCAGGAACAACTCGATGTCGCGCGTGTCCAGAATTTCGCTGACCACCGGCAAGCCGGTTTTCTTCTTGGCTTCCAGAAGATAATCGAGCCCTTCGCGTCCCAGTCCCTGGAAGGAGTAGGGCGACGAACGCGGCTTGTAGGCGCCGCCACGCAGGATGCTGGCGCCGGCAGCCTTCACTTCCTGGGCGATGCCGACCGTCAGTTCGAGCCGTTCCACCGCGCAGGGCCCCGCCATTATCGTGATTTTTTTCCCGCCGATTTTGACGCCGCCGACGTCGATGACGGTGTTGTCCTTTCGGAATTCGCGGCTCACCAGTTTCCAGGGCGCGAGGATGGGGAGGACGCTTTCCACGCCCGGCAGCGCGGTCAGCGGCTGGTTCTGAAGAATGCGGTCATCCCCGATCACGCCGATGATGGTCCGCTCCTGCCCGTGCGAGACGTGGGATTTCAACCCCAATTCCTGCAGCCGGTCCATGATGTGCTCGATTTCAGGTTCCGTGGCCTCTGGCCTCAGCACGATAATCATAAGCTCCTCTTCCCTTCAGTTACCGACCAAGAACTTGTTTCAGCGCCTGCAGGAACTGTCGGTTCTCTTCCGGCAGGCCGATGGTGACCCGTACATGATTGCCTTCAATGTGACGCACGATCACGCCTTCCCGCAGCAGGGCTTCGAACACGATCCGCCCGTCGCGGCCGGCGTCGAAATACAAAAAGTTGGCTTCACTGGGCAGCGGCTGGAGCCCGAGCGCGATCAGCCCGGCCCGGACGCCCGCCATTTCCGTCTGGTTCAGCGCGCGGCTCTTCGCCACATGCTCCTCGTCGCCGAGCGCCGCCAGGGCGGCGCGCTGGGCCAGGCTGTTGGTGTTGAACGGCGGCCGCACGCGGTTGAGATAACCGGCGATTTCCGCGGTCGTGACGCCGTAGCCGATCCGAAGCCCGGCCAGGCCGTAGATTTTCGAGAAGGTCCGCAGCACGATGGCCTGACGCTCACGGCGGACGTAGCCCAGACTGTCCGGGAAGTGCGGATCGCGGGCATACTCGCAGTAGGCCTCGTCGAGTACGACGATCGCATGCGCCGGCACCTTTGCCATGAGCGCGTCCATCTCGGTGGCGCTGACCATCGTGCCCGTCGGGTTGTTGGGGTTGCAGACGAACAGCAATTTGGTGCGCGACGTGATCGCCTTGGCCATGGCGGTCAGATCGTGCCGGCCGTCCTTGAGCGGCACGATGACCGACACACCATGTGCGGCCGTCACCTCCATCTTGTAAATCACGAAGGTGTTGTCGGCCATGACCGCCTCGTCGCCCGGCGACAGAAAGGCGCGTGCCAGCAGACCGATGATCTCGTCGGAGCCGTTGCCCAGGATCACCTGATCCAGCGAGACTTTCCACCGATCGGCCAAGGCGGTCCGCAATCGGAACGCGCCTCCATCCGGATAGCGGTGCAGGGTGTTCGCCGCGTCAGCCAGCACCGCAAGAGCCTTCGGCGACGGGCCGAGCGGATTCTCATTGGAGGCCAGCTTGATGACGCGCGCCAGCCCGAGCTCGCGCTGGAGTTCTTCGATCGGCTTGCCCGGCATGTAGGGCGAGAGCGAGTCGATATCTGTGTGAACTTTTAATGACATGGCTTAGTTGTGCGCCGGATAGGATCCGAGCACTTTCATGAACAGGCAGCGCCCTTTGATTTCTTCCAGCGCCTTCTTGACTCGGTCTTCCTCGGCATGCCCCTCGATATCGACGAAAAAGATGTACTCCCAGGCTTTCCGTCGGGACGGCCGGGATTCGATCTTCGTCATGTTGAGGCCGTGCGAGGCAAAGGGGCGCAGCAGATCGTAGAGCGCCCCGACCTTGTCCTTGACCGACAGCATGACCGATGTCTTGTCCTTGCCCGTACGTTCCGGCGCTTTTTTCGACAGGATCAAAAAGCGGGTGAAGTTGTTGATGTTGTCCTCGATCCGCGATTTGACGACCTTCAGTCCGTACAGCTGTCCCGCCAGCTCGGATGCAATCGCTGCCGCCGATGCGGTGTCCCGGCACAACTCGGCCGCCCGCGCCGTGCTCGGCACTTCCGAGACCGGCACGTTCGGCAGGTTCGTTTCCAGCCAGTTCCGGCACTGCGCGATGGCATGGGGGTGCGAGTAAATCTTTTTGATCCCCTCCAGCCGGCCCGTTTTGGACAGCAGGTAGTGAGACACTTCCTGCAACACCTCGCCGTAGATCATTAAATTCGAGTCGAAGAACATGTCGAGCGTATGGTTCACCACGCCTTCCGTGGAATTCTCGATCGGCACGACGCCGAAATTCGCCCGGCCGCGCTCGACCTCGTTGAAGACGTCCTTGATGCTGGTGACCGCAAGATAGTCCGCAGAAGCGCCGAATTTCTGGATGCACGCCAGGTGCGTGAACGTCGCCGGTGGGCCCAGGTATGCGACCTTCTGGGGGCCTTCCAGCGACAGCGACGCGGACATGATTTCCCGGTAGACGTTCCGGATGGCTTCGTTGGGAAATGGACCGGAGTTGCGCGCGGACAGCCGCTCGATGATTTCTGCTTCCCGCGCCGGCGTGTGGAGGTTGGCCCCGGCGTCTGCCCGCCGTTTGGCTTTTCCGATCTCGATGACGTGCTTGGATCGCTCGTTCAGGAGGCGCAGGATGTCATCGTCGATCCGGTCGATTTCCTTCCGGTACGACTGCAACTCCTTGGAGGGACCTGTCCGGTCTTTCATGACCACGTCGGGCTGGCTGCTTCACCCAGCTCCTGTCCTTTCTCAGAGGATGGAATCGACTAGAAATGATACAAGAAGCCCGGCAAGCTTTGCAAGGAATATCAAGGGGATGGAACTCTATCAGCCGTTCGCGTCGGTCGGATTTCAGTCATGAAAATTCGGATGCGATTCGGTTGTGGATAACAGGCGCAGCCTATGGCAGCAGGTCCTTCTGTTTGCCAAAGTGGGAAAACGCCAGCCGGGTGGCCTGCCGGCCTCGGGCTGTTCGTTCCAGATAGCCGGATTGAATCAGGTAGGGTTCGTATACGTCTTCCAGCGTCGTCTTTTCCTCGTTGACGGCCGCGGCAAGCGATTCCACGCCGACCGGCCCGCCGCTGAACTTCTCAATGATCGTCGAGAGGATTTTTCGGTCCATGTCGTCGAAACCGGCGGCGTCCACGCCCAGCCAGTCCAGCGCGTCCTTGGCCACCTGTTTGGTGATCCGCCCCTGCGCCTTGATCTGGGCGAAGTCGCGCGCGCGCTTGATCAGCCGGTTGGCGATGCGGGGCGTGCCGCGGGCGCGTCCGGCTATTTCACGGGCGCCGTCCGCCTCGATGGGAATGTCCAGCAACCGGGCCGAGCGCGTCACGATCGTGGTCAGGTCGTCGGGAGAATAAAAATCCAGGCGGGTGACCAGCCCGAACCGCTCGCGCAACGGCGAGGTCAGCGAGCCGGCGCGGGTCGTGGCGCCGATGAGCGTGAATTTCGGCAGGTCCAGCTTGACCATGCGCGTGGAGGGACCCTGGCCGATCACGAGGTCGAGCTGGAAATCCTCCATGGCAGGGTAGAGCGCTTCTTCCACCGAAGCCGGGAGCCGGTGAATTTCGTCGATGAACAGGACGTCGTGCTCCTGCAGATTTGTGAGAATGGCGGCCAGATCGCCGGCGTGGGACAACACCAGTCCGGATGTCGAGCGGATCGCCACGCCCATCTCATGCGCGATGATGTGGGCGATGGTGGTCTTGCCCAGCCCCGGCGGGCCGTAGAAAATCGCATGGTCGAGCGCTTCGTGGCGCTGCTTGGCCGCTTCGATGCAGACCCGCAACGATTCCTTCATCCGTTCCTGCCCGACATACTCGGCCAGGGTTTGCGGCCGCAGGGTGGCCTCGATGCTGCGCTCGTTCTCCGTCAGCTGGTTGGTTACGAGGCGGTCTTCCGGCATGGTCATTCCGGAGCCTTCGGGGGAGGCGGGAGTTTACCCGGACGGTCAATGGACCCAGGCGGCAATCCAGACGGAAGATTGTCGGCGCAGTCAGGCGGACACCGCCTGCCGCCCTGTGTGGGATCCGGCATGCCGCCTTCCATCTTCGGAAGCTGGCACTGCGTCCTCAGGCCACCATCCTCAGTGCCGCACAAGGACGGCAAGAACGAACGGCCGACCTCGTTATAGCCCGGCGGGCAGGATCCGCACACCGGCATCTGGTTTTGGCTTCCGAACGGCTTGCACTCGACCAATGCGTGGTCATCGTCCGGGCACATCTTCGCGTCGGTCGTCCGTCCGGTCGTGGCATAGCCCTCTTCACATTTTCCGCACGTCATTCTGGGAGTCTTGGGTTTTGCGGGAGCGTCCTCCTGAGCCGATCCCGGGGACGGCAGGAATGGCAGCGAGACCAGCGCCACGATTCCGACAATACGGATGAGCCTACACACGCTGCACTGCGCGATCATATTTGAGATATTCATTAATTATCCTCTTGCCGATCTTTGAGCACTTCGGGGATCAATTCCTTGATCAGTCACGCGATCACCGGATCATGGAGACTCTTCTGGTTTTTCTTTTTTAATCTCGATCGATGGAATTTTCGGCGGAAGCGGCAGGAAACCCTTCCCCGGCGTCGGCTGCTGTTCTGGCCCAGGGCAGTTCGGAGGGCAGAAGATGCCGCCTTTGGTGGGATCCGGCATGCCGCCTTCCATTTTCAGGAGCTGGCATTGCGTTCTCAGGCCGCCGTCCTCGTTCCCGCAGAGGGCGGGGAGAAGCGACCGCCCGACCTCCCGGTATCCTTCCGGGCAGGCGCCGCAGACCGGCATCTGATTCTGGAACCCGATCGGCTTGCATTCCACCAGCGTCGTGTCCTCACTATTGAACATACCTTTGCAAATATCCGATGAGTCGAAATTGGCTCCTGGCGTGGTTCCGGAATGGGGTGCGGCGACAGCGGTCTTGACGTAGCCTTCCGGGCACTTACCGCATGTCAGGAGAGGGACCTTGGGTCCCTCTTTATCCTTATCTTTATCGTCCAGGAAGGTTTCACGAGGCACGAGAATACCAGGGTTCTTGGGTTGATCTTTGTATTCCGAGAAAGCCGCCTGTGGCGCGAGCAGACATGGACCAATCACCAGTGCACTGACGGCGAACCGGACCAACAGGGACTTGCTGCGCATGGTCTTGTTCATATTACCTCCGCACCAGATCTTTCAATACTTCGCGGATCAATTCGGTCAGCGGGACCGGTTCCGGGCGCACCTGCGCGGCCCGCTTGATGGCTTCTTTCACGTCTGCGGCCTTATAGCCCAGGTTGACCAGGGCTGACAAGGCGTCGTCCTGGAGCCGGCCCGACGGGCCGCTCACGGCCTGAGGAATCGGACTGGGCGTCACGCGCAATCGCTCGACCTTGTCCTTGAGCTCCAGCACAATCCGT
>JANOEZ010000506.1:0-1327 GCA_031413335.1 Nitrospirota bacterium | reverse complement strand
ACAAGATAGATTGTGACCATGTGCTTTTACTCCGGCTCAGTGATTCGCCTTGGCACAGCAGCTACTTACGAGGTTCGCGCATTGTTGCGAAAATGCCGTGACATTGAATATACCGGCATGATCTGTGCGGTCTCGTGGATTCTCAATCGCCGACCTGATTGCACCGAGGAGTTCACCCCGGTTTTCACAGGAGACGGCATACCCGGCTGTGCCATCCCGAAGGGGATCCATGCTGCCGTCGCCATTTCCGCCGATCACCGGAATGCCCGAACGCATGGCCTCAAGGAAGACAATCCCGAACCCCTCCTCTGTGCTGGGCATGACAAAGACATCGGCTGCGCGGTAGAGATCCGGCAGTTGTGCATCGCTCACCCTGCCGATAAACTTCACACGGTCTCCGAGACCCTGCTCCAGGGCCAGATGCTGGAGCTTTTCGCGGCCGTTTCCATCGCCCGCGACCACATAGACGAGATCGGGATATTCGCGAAGCAGATCCGGCATGACTGCAAGAACCCGGTGGTGCCCTTTGTATCGATCGTCCAGCGAAATCCGGGAAACCGTCAGGAGTATCCGTTTGTCGCGGAGGCCATATTGCTCCAGGATCTGATCCGGCTTCGGCCCCGGTGAGTATCGATCGCTCACGGTGTTCGGAAGAACCCTGACTCTTTCCGGCTGAATATTTGCCCATCTGAGAAACCTGCGTTTCGTATATCGGCTCACGACGGTCACAAGATCGGACTGTTCCGCCCCCCAACGAATTACGGCGCGAGGGCTGGTCCAGGCATCGATCCCGTGTAACTGCAACCACAGGGGTATCTGTAGCCTGCGCGCAATGACGGCTGCTAAGGGAGCCTGCAAAATATGCCCGCAAAATACCAGATCGAATGGCCCTTTCATCGTTGCAACAGTCATGGCAGATAGCGAGTACCGGACTTTGTTGAATATCGGCGCCTGTTGCCGTACGCGCGCCGGTAGTTCCTGCTGCCCGGCCTGCCCGAGGCGGGGGAGCACGACAATTTCGCCCACAGTGCCGGCATCGGACAAGGCCGTCAGCAGATCGCGGTTATACTGCGAGATCCCTCCCTGGCCGCCAAAACCATCGGTGATCAACGCGAGGATGCGGATAGGCTCAGTCATCGTTTCACGCTAACCCAACACCGTCGCCACATTATGCGCCCAGCGTCGCGTCCAGAGAGCAGGCTCAAACGAGCTTGCGATACTCGAACGGGATGTCCCCCTCTGAAAGCCAGGGTCACGCTCTATCCAATGTGCTACCGGTATCGAGAAGCCGGTCTTGCCACGTGTGCGAACCGGCTCCGGAAGGGGA
>JANOEZ010000505.1:0-3766 GCA_031413335.1 Nitrospirota bacterium | reverse complement strand
ACTGCAGAACGACAATTCGTTGTCTTTGAGTCAAACCTTTCAACAGCGACGCCAGGTCGCTCGCAGTCCCAACGGTGCGAGGATCGGCGACACTGTCGCCGACTCGCACCTCTTTTGATCCGGTCGTAGCGCACTTAGCGTCCAAGCTAATCAGCGGAGGCTGATAAACACTAAACCCAAAGTGCTCGTTAATTTCATCGTCGGTCGCTGGTCGACCGAGCTGCTGTTGCTCCCACTCCGTAACTCGCTTAATACGGCTGCGATAAGTACGCGTGACGCCGTCACACTTTCTTAAGTAGTCTTGAATCTCACCTCTAATGCGCCAACCCAGGAACGTCGCAGGCTGCACGCCACGAGCAAGCTGGAATCGCGGGACTCCGACGAGCAGGCCCTGATAAGCCGCGCTGTAGATGTCACCGAACTCAAGCGATCGCGGTAGTTGGTTCGCGTACCTAATTGCAATCGCTTCACACAATGGCAAGTAGCGTTCAACCAATTGATTCCGCAGCCGTTCTTTTGTCTCCTTTCGTTTTGCTGATGCCAGTCGTTTCCAAAGTTGTTTTTCTTCAGCATCCATACTGCAGGTCCTTCCGGTTCCACCGGGTTTCCACCGGGGAATCATTCCATTATCAAATGCCCGTAGTGTTCCAAGTACACTTTTGCAGCATGCCGCACCGTGGCTCGCAGCGGCTCACTGAACGCCAACCCGTACTCGTCGTTATGTTCTTCAAGGAATGGACGCAGAGTAAACGGTGTGTTTAAGACGTTGACCACCAGCCTGTGAGCGCGAGCCGCACCGACGTGGCACGCTAGACTTCTCTCAAACCAAAGAGTGATGCGTCGACTGTCTAGCCGATCGCGTTCAACCGCTTGTGCTTCGTCGAGTTGGTGACCGGCACGAGCTGGTAGATCGGCAAAGTGCAGAATCTGGCCAACGCGACGATTGACCAATTGGCCAAATTCAAGACAACCGTCGCAGTACTCGCCGATCGCCTGTTTGATCACGATCGAACACTGGCAGAGGTTCAGCAAGCCATCGTTGCAAGACGTCGCTTTCGGATCGTACGCAAACCAGCGTTTAAGCGGCCTGCAGTCCTCGCACTGGCAAGTGATCCCACCATGCAAGACGTCGGCAATGGCCGGAGGCGGAAGCTGCACGTCGACTCGCAGAGACCGCAGGTAAGTTGGCAGATCCATCAAGCCACCTCTTGCGTCGTGGGCATAGCGCTCGGTGAATTCGCAGCCGGCAAGGGCAACGCATCGTACAGACAGTCGAGAATCAATTGATTCATCGACTTACCCCGCACCGCCCGCTGAGCATTCAGCCGCGTGCTCTGGCGCGTCTGGCAGGGGCCCTATCGTAGCGAGCAGGATCTCTACGAGGCGGCTGCCGCGTTGCCCTGGCGCGACTGGTTTGCTGTCGAGCGCACGATCAAAGTGAAAGTCAGCGCGCAACAGTGCCCGCTCACAAGCCTCGACTTCGTCACCCTCCGCATCAAGGATGCGATCTGCGATACATTCTTCACGGTGGTGAAGGCCCGTCCCAGCGTGGACACGGCGAATCCGGACGTGCGAATCGACGCGTTTCTGGATGCGGCGCAGGCCACGCTCTACCTCGATACATCCGGCGAGCCGCTCTTTAAGCGTGGCTTTCGCGCGGCGCGCACCGAGGCGCCGCTGCGGGAAAATCTTGCCGCCGGCATTCTGAAGCTGGCCGGCTGGACGCCCGAGCAGGCACTGCTCGATCCGATGTGCGGAGGCGGGACATTTCTGGTGGAGGCGGCCCAGATCGCCCGGTGCATCGCGCCCGGGCTTGGCCGCCGCTTTGCGTTCGAGAAGTTGAACCGGTTTCAGGAGCCGCCGTGGCAGGCGCTGTGCGAAACCAGCCGCGCGCAGCAACAGCCGGCGAGACCGCTCAGCATTTATGGAAGCGACGTCAACGGCAACGTCCTGTCGGCGGCGAGGGCCAATCTGGAAACAGCCGGCCTTGCCGATGCCGTGACGCTCAAGCAGGTCAGTGTGCTGGATGTGAAGCCGCCGGCCGAATCAGGGATTCTTGTGATGAATCCGCCCTACGGGGTTCGCACGGGCGAGGACGCAGACCTGGCCGAGCTGTACCCGCTCCTGGGCGATGTGTTGAAGCAGCGCTTCGCCGGCTGGCGCGCGTCTATCTTCACCGCCGACCTGCGTCTGCCCAAGCTGATCCGTCTGACTCCCTCCCGCCGTACGCCGCTCTTCAACGGCGCCCTCGAGTGCCGGCTTTACGAATTCAAGCTTGTGGAAGGTTCGATGCGTCGAACGTTGCCGAAACACACGGGAGCGGCATGACATGGCGCGCGGATTCGCGCTGGCGATCGGCGGCGGAGTCCTGGCGGCTGCGATCGGATGCGCCGTCACGCCGCCGGGCGACGTCCTCACGGACAAGCGCTTGCCGGTCGCCTTGTTGCTGGGCACGGTCCGCGACGAGGTGACGCGCGGGCAGGGCGCGCAGCAGACCCCGATCCTGACGGAGCTGGACAGGGCCGTGACGGATGCCGTGCTGTTCAAACTGCCGCTGGCCATGCAGACGTTGACGGAGCCCTGGCGGGGTTTCGAGATTCTCGAACAGCGGGTGTTTCGTGTGGCCGTGGCCACGTTGCGGCAGCACTCGGCGGCGGAGCTGACGACGGCGTTGCACGATATGCTCGGCCGCCCGGCTGCATTGGGTGCGCTGACGACTCCTCCCGTTTCCGTGAAGCCGGAGGAGCACCTCGCCTATCTCGAAGCCGTGCTCGTCGAGGCCGACCGGCATCGGGAACGCGCGATCGAAGCCCTGGGCGAGTCCGAACGGCGGTTTCTTTTCGAGCAGGCGCTGTTCCTGGCCGACAATTTTGTGCCGCAACTCTCCGAGCAAAACGAGGAGCACCGTGTCCGCGCGCTCCTCAATAACCGTTTTTTCAAGCTGACGGCCGATCGCATCGACGGGACGGAGTTGCTTGCCGCGGCGCAGGCTGTCGCGGGTCTGGCGGACGAAGACTGGCTGGGAACGGCGCAGGCGGCCTTCACGCACCTGCCGTCCCAGGCTCAGTCGTTGCCCTGGGTGACGGGCACGGTCCTGCTGACGAAGGAGACGTCGGCCGGATGGATCGTCATCGGGGGGCCTGGTCCCAATATCTATCGTGAGGCGGGGCAGCGGATCGCGCTGCTGCTTGATCTCGGCGGGAACGATACCTATGCCGGTTATGCCGTTCCGCTCAACGAGACGCAAGGCATCAGCGTAGTCATCGACTTCGAGGGCGACGATGTCTATGAGGCGGGTCCGTTGGGATTGGCTGCGGGCCGGCTCGGAGTGGGCATGCTGGTGGATTGCGCGGGTGACGATCAGTATCGCCTGGCAGCGGGAAGCGGCGGGGCCGGCTTTGCGGGCATCGGCCTGCTGGTCGACCAGGCCGGCAACGACCGGTATACGGGGGCCCGCTTCACGCAGGGCGCGGCAATCGGTGGAATAGGCCTGCTGATGGATCGATCGGGGAACGATGACTACACCGGCTTCGGCTATGCGATCGGGTTTGGCGGGCCGCTCGGAATCGGCGCGGTGGTCGATCTGACGGGGGACGACGCGTACCAATGCGGAAACCGCGCTCCGAGCGGGGAGGATCAGGCAGAGACGCCCGGCGAGACGCGCGCTCAGTCTGACTGTTTTGGCATCGGCGCCGGCGCCGGCCAGCGGCTTTTACCCAGGCAGGAACCGCCGGTCGTCGACGATGTCGCCGGCGGGATTGGGCTG